>NZ_JAKFCQ010000086.1:0-4921 GCF_036676585.1 Robertmurraya sp. | reverse complement strand
TAGAATATAAGAAATAAAAAGACTTTGTGTGACTGGCGAAACGCGGATAACCGCGAGGGAGCACATGGTGTCGTAGCCGTTCGCCTGGGCAGAGGTAAGGGTTATCAACCCTTACCTCTTTTTGTTCAAATTTATAATAAAAAAGGAGAAACAATATGAGCCCAATTACATTAAAAAAAGTGAACCAAATTAAAACATTAAATAATATTGCAGAAAGCGGGTTAAAAGTCTTCCGCAAGGATAACTTTTCAGTCGACAATGACTGTGAAAATCCGGATGCAATCATTGCTCGTAGTTTTAATATGCATTCAATGGATTTCGGTAGTAATTTAAAAGCAATTGCAAGAGCTGGAGCAGGTGTTAATAATATTCCTGTCGACAAATGCACAGAGCAAGGAATTGTTGTTTTTAATACACCTGGAGCAAATGCAAATGCCGTTAAAGAGATGGTTTTAACTACAATAATGGCTTCATCAAGAAACCTTTTTGCTGGTGTGTCATGGACAAAGACCTTAGAAGGTGAAGGGGACCAAGTTCCAAAGCTTGTGGAAGCTGGGAAAAAGCAATTTGTAGGAAAAGAGATTAAGGGTAAAACTCTAGGTGTTATTGGACTAGGTGCAATTGGAGCACTTGTAGCGAACGATGCCATTGCTTTAGACATGGATGTAATTGGATTCGACCCATTTATTTCTGTTGATACTGCATGGAATTTATCACGTACAGTCCAACGTGCATTAACAATTGAAGAATTGTTTGCAAACGCTGATTACATTACCGTGCACACACCATTAACGGATGATACAAAAGGAATGTTTAATCAAGCCACATTTAGCATTATGAAACCAGGTGTGCATATTCTGAACTTCTCACGTGGAGAACTAGTGAACGAAATAGATTTGGCGGTTGCGCTAGAAGAAGGAATCGTGGGTCAATACATCACAGATTTTCCTAATGAAAATGTATTGAAAATGGAAAACACCATTTGTGTTCCACACCTTGGTGCATCAACAGCAGAATCTGAGGAAAATTGTGCGATTATGGCGGGGCGTCAAATAAAGGATTTCCTTGAGACAGGAAATATTAAAAACTCAGTGAATTTCCCAAATGCCACTCTACCATATTCAGGAAAACAACGTGTAGCAGCTTTCCACAAAAACATCCCTGGAATGGTTGGAAAGATAACTTCAGCTCTATCAAGCTATGATTTAAACATTGCAGATATGGTGAACAGAAGTAGAGGGGAATATGCCTATACAATGATCGATATTGATAACAATGTAACGAGTGAAATTATCCCTCAGTTAGAGGAAAAAATCGGCTTGATTGAAGGTATTGTTACTGTACGTATAATTTAATGAGAGTTTACCAAAGGTGATACAAATTTCTGTATCACCTTTTTGTTTTTCTAAAAAAGGTTCATTTAAGGTTCATTTAAGATAAATGGTCTATAAATGATATAGCTTTAGTGAGAAAAACAAGGAGGTATAACATTGAATAGAAAACTAGGAAGAATTCTTTTGATCATATCACTCATAGTGAACCTTTTATTAGTAGGTAAGATCATGATAGATTCAAGTGAAACACAGTTGTCTTATGCAATTAGTGGATATCAAGGTAGCCCAGAGGAAGAATTAATAGAGGTAATTAATAACACAAAGGAAGAACTTAATATTGCTATCTATAACCTAGATAATGACAACATCGTAGACGCTATTTCAGCCGCAGCGGAAAGAGACGTTTCCATTAGAATCATAGCCGATGGGGAAAATACAGAAAATAAAGATAGTAAAGAAATATTCGATGAGTTAGAGGCACTAAATATACCGATTAAAATAAATAAAGATGAAAAAATGCACATAAAGTTAACCATATCGGATAACCAAACCGTCGTAACAGGCTCCTTTAACTACACAAAAGACTCTGCAGAAGATAACGAGGAAGTCCTCTTAACCGTAAGTGATTCGGACTTAGCTTCATCTATGAAGGAATCATTTAATGAAATGTGGGATAGTGGTGATTTGGAGGAGTGGTAGAAGTAAGGAAATTAAATCAGTAGTTAAACACCTCTATACCATTCGTATAGAGGTGTTTTCATATTATTGATATCTGTCCCTAAAGGACGTGTCAGCAATTGTTTCTACACTAAATTCACCGTTGTCATACTTAATTACGGAAACACTGCAATTATCATGGTGCGGATAATCGCTCATCTTTGTTAATTGCATTAAATAGTTACCGATCGTTACTCCGTGTGAGAAAACGAGTATATTTCCGCCATCGTTTTTGTGCTTGTCGATGATTTCTTTAACGACGGAGGTTGTACGTGTATAAAGCTGGGAGTAGCTTTCCCCTTCTGGTGCAGACATATTTAGGTCGTTAAGGGTAAATAATTGTTCAAGTATATTTCCATATCGCTCGGTGATTTCTGATTCTACAAGTGACTCTAAAACACCAAAGTTCATTTCTTTCAGGCGTGGGTCTGTCATAGTTGGGAGATTTCGATGACCAACTGCGTACTTAGCTGTATCTATGACTCGTTGGCTTTCACTAGTGTATACAGCAGTAAATTCAATATCATCTAAGCCCATTCCTACAGACTTCGCTTGAGCAATTCCACGTTCGGTAAGCGGTGAATCACAAAACCCTTGCATACGTTTTTCTATATTATATTGAGTCTCACCATGACGTACAAAATAAAGCTTTAGTTCTTTTTCGGAGGACAAGCTATAACACCTACTTTGTATTGTAATTATTGTTTAGTTACCAAGAATTTTACCATACCTACTGAAGAATTGTTATTACTATTGGTTGATATAAGAAGAGAGGAAATTTACCCCTTTTGAGGTGATTTTTGTTCCAGCTCTTCCTTTCCCTTTAATGATTAAGTCTTGAGATTCTAAGAAATTAAGTCGTTTCCTAACCTGTTGGGGAGATAAGTAATATTTAGATTCTTTACTATATGAGGAAATCCATTCTCTGCTAGCTGCTTTTCCAGAATCATTGCATGCTTTAATTGCATTTAAAATAAACAAATACTCATCCTGTTCTAGTTTACTTTCAACTAGAATCAAGCTTGAACGTTCTTGTGTTATAGAAGGGGTTAGTCCATTACTGGGAATGTCATTTTCAGTTATGAGATGATTTTCACATACGGTAAGCATATAATCAACCACACTCTTTAATTCTCGGATATTACCTGGCCACTCATGCTGTAAAAGGAAATTCATTACCTGATTCTCGATTTTTATATCTAACCGATGTTTTTTGATAAAAGAATCAACAAGTAAGGGGATATCACTTTTTCTCTCTTTTAAAGGAGGGATTGAAAAGGTTAGAACATTAAGACGATAATATAAATCAGAACGAAACGTACCTGCTTGGATCTTATCTTGTAAATTTTTATTAGTAGCAGCTATAATTCGAACATTAATAGGAATGATTTTATCTCCACCAATTCTACGAATCTCATTTTCTTGTAGGACTCTTAATAAATGGGCTTGAACGTTAAGGCTAATATCTCCAATCTCGTCTAAAAAGAGGGTTCCATTATCCGCTAACTCAAATAATCCTTTTTTTCCGCCTTTCTTTGCCCCTGTAAATGCTCCATCCTCATATCCAAATAATTCACTTTCTAGTAAGCTCTCCGTTAATGCACTACAATTAACAGCCAAAAATGGTCCGGATTTTCTTGGTGAGTGGAGATGTATCGCGTTGGCAAACAGCTCTTTTCCAGTTCCTGTTTCTCCTTGAATAAAAACGGGATGTTCTGACTTAGCTAGCTTTTTAGCAATGGTTTTACAGAGTAAAATTTTCGGGTCGTGTCCAATAATATCTTGTAAATCATATTTTGCATATAAACCCTTCTTTTTTAACTGTCGTTGAGCTGCTTTTTCAATCTCAAATGCTTGATTTACACTTTTAAAGGTAGCAACAATGGTATTTTCTATACTCATTTGAGAGCGAAAGATAACAATTTCTATCCCTTTAACGGTGAAAAATTTACTATTTTCATTTCCTTGTAGGATAAAGTCAACAATCTCAGCGGGAAGTAGGGTTCCGATTGGTTTATGCAAAATATTTTGTGAAGAGAGTTGAAATAGTGCTTCTAAATGGTGGTTGAAAACGGTAAGTTCCTGCTGTGAATTCACCGCCAATACTCCGTCATCAACGGAATCAACGACCTTTTGTAAATGATCGTTCAACAGTTTTGTTTTTCGATCAGCGCTCAATAATTTCTTATGTAATTCTACGATATTTCGGATATATCTTTCTGATATCCGAGACGAAATATCTGTATGTAAGTGACAATAATCTACTAGTTTTAGAATGGTAGTCATATCAAAAAGTCGAACGTGAACATCAATAATATTTGGAATAAATGGTGGACAAAGATGAGGTTCTCCAGGTGTGACGGCTGTATCAATATCTTCATAAAATAATTGTCCTATATGAAAAGGGACAAATTGAATATGGTTGATACCCAGCTGATATAAAGACTCAATAAATTCTGTGGTTTCTGAATAGTTATCGTTAACTAAAAGAACTTTTTTATTTTCAGGGATCTTCAACAGCTGGTCAATATATTCATGGTGAATCATACGTTTACCAACAAAAAAATGTTCACATTGTATTTCTAACTTCTCAAAAGCCTCCTGTTTCACTACTTCTGATGAAAATAGTAGTAACGGCTCCCTTAAATAAGAGGGTATTTCTTCATCCATTGCATAGCTTATCACATCAATATAATCACCAAGTAATTGTTGAAGTTGGCCATGCAACACTCTTTTTGTTGTTGAACCTCCTGCGATTAAAGTAATACAAGGTTTTCTCATAAAAACACTCCTTATACACTTAATTGGTTTAATAGTAAACCCAATTAAGGTCAAAAACAACCAATTAATAAAATAAAGAAATAAAGAAA
>NZ_JAKFCQ010000085.1:0-81217 GCF_036676585.1 Robertmurraya sp. | reverse complement strand
TCTGAATTGGAAAACCAAAGAGCTCCATTTAATCACCTCTTTTATAAAACTTAAATCTCCTTTCGTATGTAATTAGTAGTTAATACGAAAGGTATAGAAAAAAGTTTCAAAAAATTTCCTTCTCCCCCCCAGTGCCTCCCTCAGCATATGATTGTCTATTTTATTACAACAACAAAAAAAGACCGCTTAATCAGCGGTCCCAACATTCATCAGTATTTAATCAAAAAGTACTTCTTCTTGCCACGTCGAATAACAGTAAACTCTCCGTCAATGCGGTCTTTTTCGTCTAATGTGTATTCGAGTTCATTCACACGTACTCCATTTACAGAAATCGCGCCATTGGTCACATCTTCACGTGCTTGACGCTTCGACTGTACAATCCCAGAGTTTACAAGTAACTCAACAATATTCAGGCTGCTGCCTTGCTCGTAAGTAAATGAAGGTACATCCTTGAAGCCTTGTTTAATTTCGCTTCCTGTTAAGCTTTGAATATCACCACTAAATAAAGCGGCGGAAATTCGAATGGCTTGTTGTAATGCATCTTCACCATGAATCAAACGAGTCATTTCTTCACCTAAAGCTTTTTGCGCCTTACGAAGATGCGGCTCTTCTTGAACGGCTTTTTCAAGCTCTTCAATTTCTTCTTTAGATAAGAATGTAAAGAATTTCAAGTATTTCACAACGTCGGCATCACTTGTGTTAATCCAGAACTGGTAAAACTCGTACGGCGATGTTTTTTCTGGATCTAACCAAACGGCTCCACCTTCCGTTTTCCCGAATTTCGTTCCGTCAGCTTTTGTCACTAGAGGAATCGTTAAACCAAAAGCTTTTGATCCTTCTGGTGACATCTTTCTGATTAACTCAAGTCCAGTTGTGATATTCCCCCATTGGTCGCTTCCACCAATTTGCATTCTACACTCATAGTTTTTATGCAGGTAGTAGAAATCCATTGCTTGTAAAATCGTGTACGTAAATTCAGTGAAAGAAATTCCCGTTTCTAAACGTGAGGAAATGGTATCCTTCGCCAGCATGTAATTGACTCCCACATGCTTTCCAAAATCACGTAAAAACGTAACGATATCCATAGAACCAGCCCAATCGTAGTTATTCACCATAACTGCGCCGTTTTCGCCCTCAAAATTAAACAGTCGATTCAACTGTCCCTTGATTCCCGCTACATTCACCTGAACTTGTTCAAGTGTTTGCAGCTTTCTCTCTTCACTTTTTCCACTCGGATCACCAATTAGACCTGTGGCTCCTCCCACTAATACGATTGGTCGATGTCCTGCTTGTTGAAAACGTCTTAAGGTTAAAAACGGAAGCAAATGACCAATATGCATGCTGTCAGCTGTTGGATCCACACCACAGTACAACGATATTTTCTCTTTATCTAAAACGTCTTTAATACCCTCTTCATCTGTTTGTTGGTAGACGATTCCTCGCCACTGTAAGTCCTGTAATAAATCCATACAAAGATCCTCCTTAATTGTGAGAAAAATAAAAAAGCCCCTCCGAATCAAAGATTCGAAGGGACGACTAATATAATCGCGGTACCACCCAACTTGAGGAACAGAATGCTCCTCCACTTAAAAAGATAACGGAATAACCGTTTACTGCTATAACTGACTTTAATTACAGGTTCACAGTAAATGCTCAGGGAGGTAATTCGATATTCTACATGTACTGACTCGCATCAAACGTCAGCTTTCTTTAACAGAGATAGAACAGCTACTAATTCCCATCAAGGCAAAATATTTAGGTGTTATTAGCATTTTTAACATAAAGGAACCTTTATTGTCAATCCAATTTTAGGTAATTTCTCATAAAACGACAGGATTCCCCCTTTTTGATAGCCTTTTTGTGGTATAATATAACTTGATTTTAGGGGGAATGTTGCCAATGAATGAAGAACGTAATTGGAAAGAAAAACTGAGGACATTGCTTCAACTTTTTACAAATAAAAAAACAGTAAAAGGTGCGAGCATTACCTATCAAGTAGTTTGGAACCTGACCTTAATATTACTTATTATTATTCTACTTGGTGGGGCGTTTGCAGGTGGTGTTGGAGCAGGCTACTTCGCATCATTGACAAAAAACGAACCTATCCGATCTTACGAAAGTATGAAGAAAGATATATACAACTATGAAGAAACATCGAATCTTTATTTTGCAAATGATGTATACCTCGGAAAGCTTCGAACAGATCTAGAAAGAGAAGAAGTTAAATTAGAGGAAGTGTCCGACTATTTAATAAAAGCTGTCGTTGCTACTGAGGACGAATACTTTTATGAACATGACGGAATAGTTCCCAAGGCAATTCTACGCGCACTTTTCCAAGAGGTAACAAACTCCTCTGTACAGTCTGGCGGAAGTACGTTAACACAGCAGCTTATTAAGAATCAAATTCTAACAAATGAAATTTCTTTTGACCGTAAAGCGAAAGAAATTCTTCTTGCTCTACGTTTGGAAAAGTTTTTTGACAAAAAAGAAATTTTGGAAGCGTATTTAAATGTATCGACTTTTGGTAGAAATTCCTCTGGAAGAAATATTGCAGGGGTCCAATCGGCTGCAAAAGGACTATTCGGGATTAGTGCAAAGGAATTATCACTTCCGCAGGCAGCCTTCATTGCTGGTTTGCCGCAAAGTCCTTTCGGCTACACTCCTTTTACCAATAAAGGAGAGCTAAAAAAGAACCTTGAGCCAGGGTTAACAAGAATGAAAACCGTATTACAAAGAATGTACGAAAATAACTCGATTACAAAAGATCAATATGACGAAGCATTAAGCTATGATGTGACAAAGGATCTTATCCCAGCTGGGACAAGTTCTATAGAGCAATATCCATGGGTTACCTTTGAAATCGAAAAAAGAGCCATAGACATACTTGCTAAAATTCTTGCAGAAAAAGATGGTTATACAGAAGAAGACTTACAAAATGACAATGCTTTGTTTGAAGAATATCAAACATTAGCAGACAGAGATATCCGTCGTAACGGGTATGAAATTCACTCCACGATTGATAAGAACATTTATGACGCAATGGATAAGGTGAAAAATGAGTATCAAAACTATGGGCCGGACAAGCCAGAAACGGTAATAGACCCTGAAACAGGGGAAGAAGTGACCATTATGGAACCTGTCCAAGTAGGTGCGATTCTTATTGAAAATAAAACCGGTAAAATTTTGAGTTTTGTAGGCGGTAGAGAGTATTCCGAAGACTCTCAGCTGAACCATGCTACGAATGCGATTCGTCAAAACGGGTCAACGATGAAGCCGCTGCTTGTTTACGCCCCTGCTTTTGAGCTTGGAAAGGCATCACCAGGTAGTATTTTACCTGATGTACCGTTACGATTAGCGCCAGGGATTAATCGCCCTTGGCCAACGAACTATGATAAGAGCTATAGTGGACTGGTTACTGCGAGATACGCTTTAGCTAAATCATTTAACGTTCCTGCTGTTAAACTATACAAAGATATTATTGGTCAGAGACCAGCTGAATACTTAAAGAAGATGGGATTCTCCGCTTTAACTCCTGGTGACTATGAACAATTGTCAACGGCTATTGGATCATTAGATAACGGAGTAACCGTTGAAGAAAACACAAATGCATTCGGTACTTTTGCAAATAGTGGACAGTTTATCGACGCATATATGATTGAAAAAATCGTTGATAAAGACGGGAATATTCTTTACCAGCATGAAGTAAAACCGGTAGAAGTATTTAGCCCACAAACCGCTTACCTCACGATTGATATGATGCGTGATGTAATCAATATGGGGACAGCTACTTCCGTTAAAAGTAGACTAAAGTTTTCATCTGATTGGGCTGGAAAAACTGGAACAGGAACAGATTTCCATGATGCCTGGTTCGTGGCGGTAAATCCAAATGTCTCTTTTGGTATTTGGAACGGATATGATACACCAAAATCTCTAAAATCATCTGGCCTCAATTATAGCTTACGGAATAACTATTTATGGGCTGACTTGATGAATGCAGCTTATGATGTAAATCCTGCTTTAATTGACCCTGCTGAAAGCTTTAACATGCCTGGTGGAATTGTGAGACGTTCATTCTGTGGTATTTCTGGTTTGCTCCCTTCAGATGCATGTTCAAAGGCTGGACTAGTTCAAACCGACTTATTTAATGCGAAATACGTACCGACGACTGTTGATGACAGCTTAGTCCAAGGAAAATATGTAACAATCGGAGACAAAAAGTATTTGGCACTAGATTCAACTCCAGCAGAGTTTGCAGAAACAGGAATGATATTAAACCCTGATTATATTGAAAAACTCTTTGGAATTAAGACAGGAGTTCAAAACCTGATTCCGAAAAAGAACAATAGCAATTGGGCAAACATTCTTCTTCCGGATGATAAACTTTCAGATAATGGAAAGGCGCCATCTCCTTTATCAATAGGTGTAAATGGCAATCAAATTACTTGGGGTTCTCACCCTGAAAATGATATTGTTGGATATCGTGTGTATTTGAATGGAAATAAAGTTGCTAGTATTAAGGTTGGCTCAGCACTTTCGTTTAGTGGTGGAAACGGCAAATATTATGTAACCGCGGTTGACATTGCTGGACAAGAATCAGCACCTTCGAATGAGGCATTAATCGGGCCAAAAGAAGAGGAAAAGCCTGCTGAACCACCAGTAACAGATCCTGGGACCGGAACAGGCACAGACCCTGGTACAGGAGGAGAAACCGGTTCAGGAAACGGAAATGGAAACGGGACAAATCCTGGCAATAACGGTGGAAATGGTTCAAACGGATAACCAAAAAAGCAATCCTCAATGAAAAGAGGATTGCTTTTTTTCTTAATCTTCCATTGTAGAAAGATCACCTGTTGGTAAATCTAACTCCCATGCTTTTAAGACGCGTCGCATAATTTTACCACTTCTTGTTTTCGGAAGTTTATCTCGGAATTCAATTTCACGAGGCGCTGCATGAGCCGCTAACCCTTTTTTCACAAATTGACGGATATCCTCCTTTAACTCTTCCGTTACTTCGTATCCATCTCTTAATGCAACAAATGC
The DNA here is from genome assembly GCF_036676585.1 of Robertmurraya sp. NCBI lineage: Bacteria > Bacillati > Bacillota > Bacilli > Caryophanales > Bacillaceae > Robertmurraya > Robertmurraya sp. The sequence continues at coordinate 76,177 of NZ_JAKFCQ010000085.1, read as the reverse complement.
CTTAATAATTTCCCCTCTTACTGGATCTGGCTTCCCAATGACACCTGCCTCAGCGACTGCTGGATGTTCAACCAGTTTGCTTTCTACTTCGAAAGGTCCTACACGTTCACCAGATGTCATAATTACGTCGTCAATTCTTCCTTGGAACCAGAAATAACCATCTTCATCCATATATGCAGAGTCACCAGACACATACCAACCACCCGGCATAAAATACGACTCGTATTTCTGCTCATTTTTCCAAATGGTATGCATCATGGATGGCCAGCCTTTTTGAATGGCTAAGTTACCCATTCTATATGGAGGCAGTTCATTTCCTTGGTCATCAACGATGGCTGCTTTTACTCCTGGGATTGGTTTACCCATAGAGCCTGGCTTGATTTCCATACAAGGATAATTACAAATTAATTGAGCACCCGTCTCTGTCATCCACCATGTATCATGAATTCTAAGCTGGAATACCTTCATTCCCCAACGAACGACCTCTGGATTTAATGGCTCACCCACACTTAAAATATGTCTTAAGCTACTTAAGTCAAAGCGCTTTACCACTTCATCTCCCGCACCCATCAACATTCTAAAGGCGGTTGGAGCACTATACCAAACACTAACGCCGTATTCTTCAATCATTTTGTACCATGTTTCTGGATTAAAGCGGCCACCTACAACTACATTAGATGTCCCCGTAAGCCATGGACCAAAGATTCCATAGGAAGTTCCGGTTACCCAACCTGGATCAGCTGTACACCAGTACACATCGTCATCCTTAAGGTCTAATACCCATTTTGCTGTTTGATAGTGTTGAATCATTGCATTATGTACATGCAGTACACCCTTTGGTTTTCCCGTTGACCCTGATGTATAGTGGAGAATGAGTCCGTCTCTTCGGTCTACCCATTCAATGTCTAGCTTGCTGCTTGACTCTTCAAATCTCTTCTTAAAATCAATAAACTTTCCTTCTTCTTTAATATTTTCTCCCACCAAGAAAATCGTTTTTAAAGCAGGAAGTTCATCTACTGGGACTCTCTCAAGGAGTTCCGGTGTTGTCACAAGAACCTTTGCCTCACTGTCTTCCAAACGATCTCGAACAGCACCTTCCATAAATGCTTCAAATAATGGTCCAACAATGGCTCCTAGTTTGATTGCTCCTAAAACAGCAAAATACAATTCTGGTGATCTCGGCATAAAAATGAAGACACGGTCCCCTTTTTCCACATCTCCAAATGATTTTAATGTATTACCAGCTTTGTTTGAGAATTGCTTCATTTCTTTAAACGTATACTTTTCATTACGATCTGCATCTCTGTAATAAAGAGCAACCTTGTTTTTACGGTAGGATTCTGCATGTCGGTCAATCGCTTCATACGCAAGGTTTACTCGACCTGTTTCAGACCATGAAAATTCCTTTTCCACTTCTCGCCAGTCGAATTGCTTGTACATTTCATCATAGTTTCCTAGATTAAATACCCCATTGACTACTGATAGCGCTTCCACTTTCATCAAACCGTATCCCCCTTTGTTCATGCTTATTGTTATTATATAACAGAAAAATATTTTTCTCAATTTTTAAAATATTTGTTCAGGAAAATATTTATGTCACAAAATCTTTTTAAATTTAACAGAAAATTTGGTGAAAGCGCTTAAATTAAATGATTTTCATGTATAATATTGATTACAAAAGGTACGATTTTCATTGGGTGGTGTATAGATGGAACATATTAAAATATATAATGCAAAAAAATTAAAAACTCCCCATGGTGATTTAATTATTGAAGGTCCTATCTCTCCTGAAGCCTTATCAGGTTATGAATTTCATCATGACTTAGTTGCTTTTCGTCCCCCAGCGCAACAGCATCAAGCATTAATTGAAATCGCAGCCCTGCCAGAAGGAAGGATTATTGTAGCGAGGGACCGTCATACAATTGTTGGTTATGTTACCTATTTATATCCAGATCCTCTCGAGCGCTGGTCTGAAGGGAAAATGGAAGATCTAATTGAATTAGGTGCCATTGAGGTTATTCCTAAATACCGAGGTTGCAGTGTAGGGAAAAGCTTACTTATCGTCTCCATGATGGATGATGCAATGGAAGATTTCATTACTATTACAACGGAATACTACTGGCACTGGGATTTGAAAGGTACTGGCTTGAATGTGTGGGAGTATCGCAAAATAATGGAAAAAATGATGAATGCCGGCGGTTTAGAATATTTTGCAACTGATGACCCTGAAATTAGCTCTCATCCGGCTAACTGTCTTATGGCTAAGATCGGAAAACGTGTTCCCAATGAATCGATTGAAAAGTTTGATCGATTAAGATTCATGAATCGTTTCATGTACTAACTCTTATGTTTCTAAAAGAGTGATGTATTCATAGAAGGGGAGAAAATAGTATGATTGTCGAAGAGATTATGAAATCTGACGTCTCAACTTTAACCTCTGACAGCACGATAGCAGACGCCATTCAAATGATGAAAACAAAGCGGATTAGACATCTTCCAGTAATAGATACTGACCATCAGATCATCGGATTAGTGACAGATCGTGATATTAAGGATGCAACTCCGTCCATTTTTTATGCGTCCGAACACAGTGATGTGCTTCAAAAACCAGTAAAAGAAATTATGAGAACCAATATAATTACTGGACACCCTTTAGACTTTGTAGAAGAAATTTCAGCTGTTTTTTATGAACACCATATAAGCTGTGTCCCCATCGTAAAAGACCAAAAACTTGTTGGAATCGTAACTGAAACTGATCTGTTACATACGTTGGTTCAATTAACTGGAGCCCATCAACCTGGTTCTCAAATAGAAGTAAAAGTACCTAATCGAGCTGGAATGCTTTGTGAAGTTACTGCAGTAATTAGTAAGCGTAAAGCCAATTTACTTAGCGTGCTTGTCTATCCAGACAAAAAGGATGAAAACTTTAAAATTCTAGTATTGAGAGTACAAACGATGAATCCGGTTACTCTCATTGACGAATTAAAAAAAGCAGGATATACGGTCCTATGGCCAAATCTGCCAGGGATTACGACATGATCCATGATTCTGTTTTTATTTTTTCTGAAGAACAACTAAAGTACAAATTCAACTCCAATCATCCTTTTAATCAGCTTCGCTTAAAAATTACTCTAGATTTATTAAAACAACTGAATGCCCTATCTGATCATCAAATGATTCAACCTAGGAAAGCTAGCGATGAAGAATTACAGCTTATTCATGATCCTAGTTATATTAATGCAGTAAAGCTTGCCGGTCTCGGCCAACTCTCTGCCGAAAAAGCAGAAAATTATGGCCTTGGAACAGATGATACTCCAATCTTTCCCCATATGCATGATGCAAGCTCCTGGCTGGTTGGGGGAACATTGACCGCTGCTGACTATGTTATGACAGGGAAAGCCAAACATGCACTGAATCTTGGTGGTGGTTTACATCACGGTTTTAAAGGAAAGGCTTCTGGCTTTTGTGTCTATAATGATAGTTCCGTAGCTATAAAGTATCTTCAAGAAAAATACCATGCAAGAGTTCTTTATGTGGACACAGATGCTCACCATGGTGATGGGGTACAATGGTCCTTTTATGATGATCCGGATGTTTGTACATTGTCCATACATGAAACAGGGAGATATTTATTTCCTGGTACAGGGAATGTGAACGAAAGAGGGCAGGGTAAAGGCTATGGTTTTTCCTTCAACATCCCTGTTGATGCCTTTACGGAAGATGAATCGTGGCTTGAGTCGTATACCACCTCTTTAACAGAAGTTGCTGCTTTTTTCAAACCAGATGTGATCGTAACCCAGAATGGCGCTGATTCTCATTATTTGGACCCTTTAACCCATTTATCAGCTACCATGAACATCTATCGTGAAATCCCTAAACTTGCCCATCGTATTGCCCATCAGTATTGTGAAGGTAGATGGATTGCTGTTGGTGGTGGGGGGTATGATATTTGGAGGGTTGTTCCTAGAGCTTGGTCATTACTCTGGCTAGAAATGACCAATAACTTAGAGCTTTTGAATCATCCATTGCCTACAGAGTGGATTCAAGCATGGCAGTCAAAAGCCTCTGTCTCATTACCAAAACACTGGGATGACCCAAGCGATTTATATCCACCCATTCCTCGGAAAGCTGAAATTACTGAAAAAAATGCACAAACAGTCGAAAAAGCATTATATCCGATCCGTAACAATAAAAAGAGTATTGAAAAAGGCTGAAACTAATCAGCCTTTTTCTCATTTATCCGCTATTTCATTAGCATTGTATTTTGGATCAGAGATGACAATCTCGACCCTTCTATTTTTTTGCCAATTTTCCTCACTATTGTTGGGAACAATCGGCCTCGTCTCACCGTATCCAACAGCAATAAACCTCGTTGAATCAAGCTGAAAGTTTTCAATTAAATATCTGATGACTGAACCAGCTCTAGCTGCAGAAAGCTCCCAATTGGATGGATACCGCTCAGTCGTAATTGGTCGATTATCTGTATGGCCTTCGACCTTTACAAGATTCGGCATCTCCCCAAGCATCGCTCCCACTTTGTCCAAAAAGGCATTTGATTCATTTAGAATCTCTGCTTCTCCTGACTGGAACAATGCTTGTTCTTGAAGAACTAACACCACGCCTCGCTCTGTTCGATTGGCAACGATGACGTTGTTTAGCCCATTATCATCTAAATAGGATTGGACCTCTGCCAAAAGATCATCTAAACTTTGAGCAGATTCATTATTCTCTTCTTGTTCCGACTCACCCTCTCCTTCTAGTGGTACAATAGAAGGATAAAAATCTAGGAATTGCTTATCTCTCATCGAATCAGCAAGTGCTTGGAACTTAATAAGATCGATTTGCGACATAGAAAATAAAAGAATAAAAAAGACAAGTACAAGCGTTATTAAATCAGAAAAAGTTACCATCCAACGTGGTGCCCCTTTAGGAGGCTGCCGATGTTTTTTAGTAATTTTCATCATCTAAAGCCTCACTATTTAACTCTTTTTCCTTGGCCTCACGTTCTTCTTCAGACAGAAATGCACTTAGCTTCTCTTGAAGAAGATTCGGATTTTGCCCTGATTGGACACCAATAACCCCTTCAACAATAACCTGTTTAATAAAAGCTTCTTTTTCTGTCTTCAACTCTAGTTTTGCTGCTATAGGAATAAAGACCAGGTTCGCAAGCAAGGATCCATATAACGTTGTTAATAGAGCGATTGCCATATTAGGTCCTAGTGTTGATGGGTCATTTAAATTTTTGAGCATGAGAACAAGCCCTATTAATGTCCCGATCATCCCCCAAGCTGGAGCATAATCACCAGCCTTTTCGAGAATCGCCCTTCCCTTTCTATGCCGTTCTTCCATCGCTGAAATTTCAGCTAATAGAATATCTTGAATAACATCAGGATCCGTTCCATCAATAGCTAATAACATCCCTTTTCGTAAAAATCGATCTTCTACTTGATCAATCTCCATTTCAAGTGAAAGGAGACCTTCTCTTCTCGCTTTGCCCGATAAATGGACAAAGGTATCAATCAAATCTTGAAGCTTCCTTTCGTCAGAAGAAAAAGACTGTTTCATAACTTTGATCATCTGCTTTATATCTTTTAAAGAAAAGCTGACAAGTAAGCCTGAAAGTAGTCCCCCTATAACAATAAGCAATGATGCAGGGTCAACAAATGATAAAAGTCCGCTTATTCCCCCGTTGTATACAATTCCAAATAACAGCATAATTACACCTATCGATAATCCGATAGGTGTTAGAACATCAAGCTTTTTCATAGTTTCTCTCCCAACTATCATAAACGAATTTGTCCACTACCTAACATATCGACAAACTGTTTACTTTGTTGAGCTTCTAAGCTCAATTCGGTGCGGAAGTACTACTGTATGTTCTGAGACTTTTTCCTTATTCATAAATTTCGTTAACAAACGCATCGCAACTGCACCGATATCATACAGAGGCTGAATAACCGTTGTTAGTTGTGGTCTTACCATAAGAGAAATTCTTGTATTGTCTGAGCTGATCACTTCGAAGTCTTCTGGAACGCTGTACCCTTTATCTTGTGCTCCATGTACAACTCCGACGGCCATTTCATCAGAACCAACAAAGATAGCTGTTGGTTTTTCAGGAAGTTCGATTAACTTATCGAACGCTTCAATACCTGAATCGTACGTATAATCTCCCTCTACAATAAGAGCTTCATCAACTGGAATTCCAGCTGCCTCTAATGCCTTTTTGTAACCTACCAACTTCTTCTCTTTGTTAATCGGTTCATGGTAAGGTCCGATAACCATCGCAATTTTTTTATGGCCTTTTTCAATAAAGGTATTTACAGCATCAAACGTAGCTTGCTCATAATCAATATTTACAGAAGGTACTTGTTCAGAATCTTCCAAGGATCCAGCAAGAACAATTGGAGCTGGAGATCTTTTAAATTCTGCCACATGCTCCTCAGATATATTTCCACCCATAAATACAATTCCATCCACTTGTTTTCCAAGCATGGTGTTCAGTAAGTGTAACTCCTTGTCCTTATTTTGGTCTGAGTTACTTAAGATGATGTTGTATTTGTACATGGTCGCAATATCTTCAATACCACGAGCAAGTTCTGCAAAAAATGGATTCGAGATATCTGGGATAATTACTCCAACCGTTGTTGTTTTTTTACTAGCTAATCCTCTTGCTACGGCATTTGGACGATAGCCTAATCTTTCAATCACTTCTAAAACCTTTTTTCTTGTAGCTGGTTTTACATTTGGATTACCATTCACAACACGTGACACTGTAGCCATGGAAACATTTGCTTCACGTGCTACATCATAAATTGTTATGTTCACAATACCCACTCCTTCTATATACGTCCTAACTTTACGTTTATTTTACTGCAAGTCTGTCATTTTTAACCATTATATAAAAATCGAAACTTGTCTATTTATGTATCATTATCATACTTCACATAGTGAATTGTCGCAATGTAAAGGCTATCTATTTAACAAAAAAAACAATTTTACGGTGGAAAACGCAAAAAAAACCGCCTATGATAAGCTCTCATAAGTCGGTTTTTTGTGTTATATCTTATACACGCACTAAGTTAGAAGCTTGAATTTCTTTGTAGAAAGCATTAAATTGATCAATGTTCATTTGTTGAGCCGAATCCGACAATGCAACTGCTGGATCTGGATGAACTTCTGCCATTACTCCATCTGCACCTACAGCAAGAGCTGCTTTTGCCATCGGAAGAAGTAGATCTCTACGACCAGTTGAGTGTGTTACGTCAACAAGAACAGGTAAATGTGTTTCTTGCTTTAAGATTGGAACAGCTGAAATGTCTAATGTATTTCTTGTTGCTCTTTCATACGTACGAATACCACGCTCACAAAGGATAATTTGACCATTACCTTGAGACATAATGTATTCAGCTGCATTAATGAATTCTTCAATAGTTGCAGCAAGTCCACGCTTCAATAGAACCGGCTTATTTACAGCACCTGCTGCTTTTAAAAGCTCAAAGTTCTGCATGTTACGCGCACCAATTTGGATGACATCAATATAGTCAACAGCTTTCTCTATGTCAGCTGGGCTTACGATTTCACTAATTACAGCTAGATCGTACTCGTCAGCTACTCTTTTTAAAATTTTCAGCCCTTCTACACCAAGTCCTTGGAAATCATAAGGTGAAGTTCTAGGCTTGTATGCTCCACCACGCATGAATTTTAATCCTTTTTCTTTGATTGAAGCAGCAACAGCAGCAACCTGCTCATATGACTCAACTGCACATGGTCCGAAAATTAATTGTGGGATGCCATGGCCAACTTTTTCTCCCTTTACTTCAACAATTGTATCTTCAGCCTTCTTCTTACGAGACACAAGCAATGCTTTGCTATGATCATCCTTTTGAAGTTCTAATCCAGCCTTAAAGATTTCTTTGAAGATATGTTCAACCGTAGAATTTTGGAAAGGTCCATCGTTGTTTTCCTTAATTATATCAAGCATGCTTCTTTCACGAACTGGATCGTAACGGAATACCCCTTGTGTTTCCTTTACACGTCCAATTTCTTGAACAAGTCTAGCTCTTTCATTAATTAACTTTAAAAGCTCAACATTTAACTCGTCAACACGGTCCCTAAGCTGATCTAACTCAACATTACTCATCATTTCTCGCCCCTTTGAATAGTAGATTTGAAAACAATGCTTTATTACATGCGAAATGAAAAGCCTAAGAAGGATTGTTCTTTATCCGCTTCATAAAGTGTGTTACATTTCTATATAAGTTAGAGTAATTATATATGAAATATTTTCAAATGTCACGCAATTTTCTTTAATAATTAAACGCTTTTAAGTATTAAAGTAGATTCTTTATTATATGAACCTAAGCTAGAAGGTGTGATTTTCTTTGTCAATGAATAATAAATTGTTTGCTTTAGATATAGGTACTCGCTCATGTGTTGGCATTATTCTTGAAGAAACGAATGGTCAATATCATGTGGTTGATATGTTATCAATAGAACACTCGGAGCGTGCTATGCTAGATGGCCAAATTCATGATGTTATGGCTGTATCAAAGCTTATTACCCAAATAAAAGAGAAACTTGAAATCAAACACGGTCCTCTTCAAAAGGTATGCGTCGCAGCTGCGGGAAGGGCTTTACGAACGGAACGCTCAAAGGTATCACTCCCCATTAACGGCAAACCAATCATGCAAAAACAGGACATTCTTCATCTGGAGCTTTTAGCTGTTCAACATGCTCAAGCTGCAGTTGCAGAGAAATATAAAGAAGAAAAAAGTCATTATTATTATTGTGTCGGATATTCTGTCCTTTATTATCGTTTAGATGGAGAAGAAATCGGTAGCCTGATTGACCAACAAGGAGACGAGGCATCTGTAGAAATTATTGCAACTTTTTTACCGAAAGTTGTGGTTGAATCCCTATTAGCTGCCTTAACACGTTCAGGGTTAGAGATGGAAGCTTTAACACTAGAGCCAATAGCAGCCATAAATGTTCTCATTCCTCCCTCCATGAGGCGGTTAAATGTAGCGTTGGTGGATATCGGTGCTGGAACGTCTGATATTGCCTTAACCGATATGGGAACAGTTATTGCTTATGGAATGGTTCCTATCGCAGGAGATGAAATTACAGAAGCAATCAGTGATCAATACTTACTTGATTTCCCTTTAGCCGAAATGGCTAAAAGACAATTAAATACCCAAGAGTCCATAACAGTCACTGATATTTTGGGATTTGAGACAGAGGTTTCGAAGTGGGAGGCAATTGAACAAATTTCTTATGCCATTGATCGCCTTGCTGGGTCAATTTGCAATGAGGTACTACAGCTTAACAATGGCAAATCCCCAAAAGCAGTTATGCTAGTCGGCGGTGGAAGCTTAACACCTGAACTGGCAAAGAAAATTGCTGAGAGGCTTGAGCTTCCTCCAAATCGAGTCGCAATAAGAGGGATTGATGCCATTTCGTCCTTAACTATCTCAGAGAAGATCACAAAGGGACCAGAGCTTGTCACTCCCATTGGTATTGCTCTAGCTGCCAAACAATCACCGGTGCAATATATGACTGTTTACGTGAATGAACAACCCGTTAGACTATTCGAGGTGAAAAAATTAACAGTTGGAGATTGTTTATTAGCTGCAGGAATTAAAATGAATAAGCTGTACGGTCGACCAGGTCTAGCCATGATCGTTACTTTAAATGGAAAAAACATTACCATTCCTGGTCAATATGGTCTTCCTCCGACATTAATGAAAAATGGAGAATGTTGTGCCCTAGATGATTCTATTGAAAACGGGGATGTCCTGTATGTTGAAAAAGGACAAGATGGAGATCGTACCACACTATCCATTGGTCAGTTACTTGATGAAATCCCAACCAATGAAATAGAGATCAACGGAGAAACATACCAAATTGAACCAACATTTATATGCAATGGCGAAACGGTAGATACAAATTATCTACTTAATGATCGAGATGATATTCTATTTCAATTTCCGAAGACACTTGAAGATCTGTTTCATTATCTGAATCTGACAAATCTTAAAGAAGAACTTCGACCGTTTCAACTAACCCTGAATGGTAAGGATACATTTTATCCCTCCTTTTCAGGTAAGCTCTACCGTAATGGGATGGAATCAAGACTTCAAAGTAGCTTTGAGAATCATGATAAAATCACCGTACAAATGAGGGAAAATATTACTCTACTAGACCTTGCGAATGCAAATCAATATATACTTAATCAAACAATACCTGTTACGTTCAATAATAAAGAAATACTCTTAAAAAAGAGTATCACCGTTGTGAACCGAGGAGATCAAAAATTATATGAGGATAGCACCATCTATGATGGTGACACCTTAAGCATCTCTCATCAACGTTTACAGCCCTTTATCTTTCAAGACATCTTTAAAGAGGTGAATATTGACCTTCCAAAAGAAATGAATGGGTCATTCATACTTTTGAAGAATAACGAAGAAACAACGTTCTATGATAATCTTGAACCGTTCGACTCTTTACAGATCATTTTTCCAACTCAAAAAGGAAGCCAGGTTATCAAATGATACCTAGCTTCCTTTTTTATCATAATTGATTTTCTTGCGATACGGTAGCTAATGCTTTGCTTGTAATCTTCCAGTGAGAGGCATGCCAAACAACGTCTCCTTTTACAAAAAGGATGGCTTGAGGTGACTCATGTTTAATGTGAAAGCGGTCTGCGATATAATTTGAAAGCTCTCTTGATGTTTGAACAATTAAGTAATAGCTTTTAACACTTGAGTTACTTGTAAATTCTTCGTATTCCTCGTAAGCTGCTTGACTGATTGGACAAGTATTCGAATGCTTTAAAAGATAAAAATTCTCATTGTCAACAAGAGCATCAAATTGCTCTTTCGTTTGAATTTGTTCCATTTCTACCCCTCCTAAGGATATGTATAAGTTTATTTTACACAAATTGTAATAAAAAACGCAGTGTAGATATAATATCATTACACTGCGCTTTTGAACATTTATCTGCTTATTAATGATTTAACTGCGATTCCGTTTCATCAAAAGCTCTTTTTGTTTCCTCGAGCTTTCTTTGAAGTTCCTTATCATCACTTAACACGGGAGAAAAATCGTCTTCATACACGACGTCTGCCTCAGAATCATTAACAGGTTTGACCGACTTCACTTTACTCATAATGTCATTGGATTGCTTAGAAACAGCTTGTCCAATGGAAGAGGACTTTAGTTTAGCAACCTCGGCTAATTCAGTACTCTTTGTTTTTGCTACATCATAAAGCTGACTCGTCTTCCCTTTTAAATTTTCAGCTTGTGTGTTTATTTCCGTTCTCATTTCTTTTCCTGACTTTGGAGCGAGGAATAGTGCCGTTGCTGCTCCAACTAGCCCACCGATGATAGCACCCATTAAAAATTCCTTCGACCCTGGTGTTTCATTTACGTTTTGTCGATCTTCCTTTTCAGTTTCGTGATTCACCATATGATATTCCTCCTCTAATAATAACTTCTTTCTCTTCCCTTCTCGCTAGGACCTTTTTCAACAACTGTCTTTTCTTTTTTCCTATGAGTCCATCGATCCTTCATTTCAAGAAGGACATTGCCCCATTGGAGGACTTGACTAACCTTGTCCTTATTTTGCTCAACTGCAAGGTTCACAGAATTTGTGATCGTTTGAAGTGATGAGTTAAACTTTTGTACCGTTACTCCTACATCCTTAACGGAATCAACGACACTTCCTAAGCTTTCTGATTTCTTTTGAATATCTTCCGCTAGGGCATTCGTTTTATGCAACAAGTCTGTTGTTTCCCTTGTAACGCCGTCAAGCTGACGCTCCAATCCATTTAATGTTTTTGAAATACTATCTAAGGTTACTTGAAGAGACTGTAACGCTTTCGATAGAAAAATAACTAAAATAAGAAAAGCAATTGCCGCAATCCCTGCACTGACATAAAGTATCCACTCCAAAATATCCTGCACCTCCATTGACGCTTACATTTCATTACTTACCCTACTAAGAATTCATTAAACACCAATTGCAATAAATCAATACTAAAATTTTACCATAAATAAAACAAAATTGTTATAAATGCGCCAACTTTCGCCCTTTAGGTTACAATAATAAATGTGTTAAAAGTTTTTTAAAAGGAAGGGAAAAAAATGAAAGATTCACGCATTGAGCTTCTAGCAAAAAACCTTATTAATTACTCTGTTAAGCTACAACCTGGTGAAAAGGTGCTAATTGAAAATTTTGGTTTGCAGCGAGAGCTAGTAACAGCATTAGTAAAGGAAGCGTATGCTGCGGGAGGACATCCATTCGTACTTCTTAAAGATCAGCAAGTGGACCGAGCGTTACTTCTAGGTGCCCAAGAAGAACAATTTAACTTGATGGCAGATTTTGAAGCGAACGTTATGAGTCAAATGGATGCATACATAGGATTACGTTCCGGCGACAATATCAACGAGCATGCGGATGTTCCTGATGACAAGATGAAAATTCACGGATCAACGATCGGGAAGAAAGTACACCGTGATATCCGTGTTCCTAAAACCAAATGGGTCGTCCTGCGTTATCCAAATTCATCAATGGCGCAACTAGCAAAAATGAGCACAGAGGGCTTTGAAGATTTTTATTTTAATGTTTGTAATTTAGATTATGGGAAAATGGATCAAGCAATGGATGCCTTAGTCGAATTGATGAACAAAACCGACAAAGTAAGAATCACTGGACCAGGAACTGATTTATCCTTCTCTATCAAAGATATTCCTGCCATAAAGTGCTCGGGACAAATGAATATTCCTGATGGAGAGGTATATACCGCTCCAGTACGTGATTCAGTCAATGGAGTCATCACTTACAATACTCCTTCTCCGTATCAAGGTTTTACATTTGAAAATGTAAAACTAACCTTTAAGGATGGAAAAATTGTTGAGGCAACTGCAAATGATACAGAGCGAATTAATAAAATATTCGATACAGATGAAGGGGCACGCTTTGTTGGAGAATTTGCCATTGGTGTGAATCCTTATATCTTACATCCGATGCAAGATATATTATTTGATGAAAAGATTGATGGAAGCTTCCATTTTACTCCTGGTCAATGTTATGATGACGCCTTTAATGGAAATCATTCGAACATTCACTGGGATATGATCAATATTCAACGCAGCGACTACGGTGGCGGAGAAATGTACTTTGACGATGTGCTAGTTAGAAAGGATGGCCGCTTCGTAATCAAAGAGCTCGAGGTATTAAATCCTGAGAATTTAAAATAACAAAAAGATGCAGCCACTAAAGCTGCATCTTTTTTATAATTGGCGTTCGTAAGCTTCTTGGAATTTTTGAATATCTCCTGCTCCCATGAACAGGATGACGCTGTTTTCGTGTTTCTTTAGAGTTTCTGTATTTTCTTCGTTGATCATTTCAGCCGATTCGATTTTATTGCGTAAGTCCTCGATTGATAACTTACCATGGTTCTCCCTGGCCGAACCGAAAATATCACATAAATATACTTTATCTGCTAATTGAAGACTATCAGCAAATTCCTCTAAAAATGTTTGTGTTCTTGTAAATGTATGAGGCTGGAATACAGCAACAATTTCACGATCTGGATACTTTTGTCTTGCTGCATCAACCGTCGCCTTAATCTCCGTTGGATGATGTGCATAATCATCAATCAATACCTGAGAGCCGACGTGCTTTTCTGTAAATCTTCTCTTAACCCCTGTGAAGCTTAACAGCTGTTCCTTGACCTTGTCAGCTGACAGCTCCTCATAGTGACAAATGGCAATAACAGCAAGAGCATTTAATACATTGTGATCACCAAAGGTTGGTACTTGGAATGTATCATAAAAAGTGTTTCTAACAAATACATCGAAGGTCGTTCCTTCAGTAGTTTTTACAACATTTCTAGCCTGGAAGTCATTTTCTTCGCCAAAGCCATAAAAAACAACAGGTACTTTTGCTTGAATCTTTTGAAGCTGCTCATCATCGCCACAAGCGAAAATCCCTTTTTTCACCTGCCATGCCATTTCTTGGAATGCAGAAAATACATCATCAATATTAGCAAAATAGTCAGGGTGATCAAAATCAATATTCGTCATGATTGCATAATCTGGAAAATACGATAGGAAATGCCTTCTATATTCACAAGCTTCAAACACAAAATACTCGGCATTTTCTTCCCCTTTACCCGTACCATCTCCGATTAAAAACGCAGTTGGTTTTGCACCTCTCATGACATGCGAAAGGAGCCCGGTTGTAGATGTCTTCCCGTGGGCACCAGTCACAGCAATACTAGTGAAATTTTGCATAAAATCACCTAAGAAACGGTGATATCGAATGACAGGTAAACCTAGTTTCATCGCTTCTTGAATTTCTTCATGTTCATCTTTATAGGCATTTCCAGCAATAACTGTTAATCCTGGTACAATATTTTCTTTTTGGAAAGGTAGGATCTTTATTCCTAAATGTTCAAGGGCCGTCTGTGTAAAGAAACGTTTCTCAACATCTGAACCCTGAACCTCAAAATTCATATCATGAAGAATTTGTGCTAGTGCACTCATTCCAGATCCTTTTATACCCACAAAATGGTAAATTGTCATATAAAGAACCTCCAACCATCTTCTAACTGTATCACAGTATATGACATTTTCTTTTATTTGCTCATTTTTGCATTACGTCCTCTTTGTTTGCAAATAGTGAACACGATTTTATCATATTGTGACATTATATCATTTATTAATTATAAAAACTATGCAACGTTTGGCCATAATACCTTTTCTTTCTATGTCTATTTTACTCCATAGTTTATGAAAAAAAGCCTAAAATAACCATACTTACATTTCTTGTATACTTTGAAGATCATCCTGATTAATTAATACATCACGCGGTTTACTGCCACGATTTTCAGAAATATACCCGTTTTTCTCCATCATATCAATTAATCTAGCTGCTCGATTATAACCAATCTTGAATCTTCTTTGAAGGCTCGAGGTGGAAGCAGAGCCTTGATCAACGACAAATTCACAAGCTTCAAAAAATAGTTCATCTTCTTCTTCAGTAACAGCAGCCCTCTTTAATAGCTCCTCTTGATGAAACAAGTAGTTTGGACTTTGTTCTCTTCGAACATGAGCTACTACTTGGTCAATTTCTTCATCTGATACAAATGTACCTTGAAGACGAACAGGTTTTGAGGATCCATTTTCTAAAAATAGCATATCCCCACGACCTAGTAGACGTTCTGCTCCAGCGATATCAATAATCGTACGAGAATCGATTTGACTTGATACAGAGAAGGCGATTCTTGTAGGAACATTTGCTTTAATTAATCCCGTAATAACATCAACAGACGGTCGTTGTGTTGCAATAATTAAGTGAATCCCACATGCTCTAGCCTTTTGAGCGATACGACATATCGCTTCCTCGACATCTGCAGGGGCCATCATCATCAAGTCCGCTAATTCATCTATAATAATGACAATGAACGGTAGCTTATCAGCATGTTGATTATGCTGTTCACATTGTTCATTAAAACGATTGATCTCACGTACTCCCGTATGTGCAAATAATTCGTATCGTCTTTCCATTTCCTCAACAGCCCACTTAAGGGCAGCTGTTGCTGCTTTTACATCGGTAATCACAGGGCTTACAAGATGCGGTATTTGATTATAAGGTGCTAGCTCAACCATCTTCGGATCAATTAATAGAAGCTTTAATTCATCAGGCCTAGCTTTATAGAGAAGGCTGACTAAGATTGTATTTATGCACACACTTTTCCCAGACCCAGTAGCTCCTGCAATTAAGCCATGCGGCATTTTACGCAAATCAGTTACAATTGGCTTCCCGGATATATCTAGTCCGAGTACAGCTGTTAAAGGTGACTTCGATTGTAGAAATTCTGTGCTGTTAATAATTTCCGAGAGTAAAACCGGTCTACTTACTTCATTCGGGACCTCAATCCCGATCGTGTGTTTCCCTGGAATCGGTGCTTCAATCCGAATATCTTTTGCGGCAAGACTTAATTTAATATCATCTGCTAGATTAGTAATTTTGTTTACTTTTACACCCGGCTCCGGTTGCACCTCAAACCTTGTAACCGATGGACCTTGTGTAACATTTACCACACTTGCTCGAACATTAAAACTTTCTAACGTGTCGTTTAAAAGTCTTTCCCGCTCCTCAAGCCATTCTCCACTTGTATCATAAATAACGGGAGGTGACAGGAGATCGAGCTCAGGGAATACGTAGTACGGATTTTCCTCATCGATCACTTCAGCTATCTCAATGACGCTAGCAGGCTGCTTATTGTCTTCGGCTTCCTTTTCAGGTATCAATGGTTTCGGTGGTTCAATAGTGGCTTCACTCTTTATTTGATTTCTTTTTTCCTCTAATCTACGACGATCTTCTTTCAACATTAATACATTAAAAGGCAATTGCTTGCGTTTAGGCGCAGGTTCGACAGGAGGTTCTTCATGACCATCTAATTCCTCCTGTTCGGTATTCTGTTGCATGCTTTCTTCGATTTTTTGCACCTCTACCTGTTCAAGTTCCTCTTCAGCTACGTTCAGTTCTTCTATCTGAACACTCTGTTCAACTACGTTTAATTCTTCTATTTGTACACTTTGTTCAACTTCTAGTTTTTCCTCTTCCTGGGCGGGACTCTCTGCTGTTACGGCAACCTCCAATTCCCCGGTAGACTCCAATGGGACAATGTGCTCTATATCATCCTCTATATCTTCCTCTTCAACTGGTTCTATTTGTTCTTCATGAGCATAATCCGGTTCTGCTCCTGTTTCTGCCGGAAGCGATTCCTCTGTAACATCCATGCTAATCAATTCAATGGGATCCGTATTTATAACCGTTTCTTCTACTTGAACAACTTCTTCAATGGCCTGTTTCTCTATTCTATCTACCTGAACAGATGCTTCAGAATAACGCTCTATGTACTCTTTCTTCAAAAAGGAGTTTAACTCGTATTCTACCGGCTTCTCCTCCTGCGGTCTTACCCTTTTCTCAAAACCATAGACTGGAGAAGGAATTTCTGTTGGTCGAAACGGTCTTCTTGATACATCTCTATTTTTTGTTTCACTTTTAGTAGGTGGACTTTCTTTGCTTTTTGTAAGAGAGCCGACTCTAGGTTTCGAACGAACCGTTTCACTTTTCATTACTGGTTCTGGTTCTGTTCGCTGACGGGAAGAAGTCCTTTCTTCTCTACTTTTTCTAGAAGCTTTCTGCATTTCTCGTTCATCAGGTATTAACGGAAACTTAAATTTACCTTTCGGATACTGGTAGACAATTCGAGCATCCATATCCTTTTGTTCTTTTCTTGTTCCTTTAAATGGTTCTACTTTTTGTTCATATATTTCTTCCACTTCATCGTCACTTATTTTACTAAACAATTTCTTAAACCAATTCAAACCTTATCACTCTTTCTTCTTTCTCATCATGTCTTCTTATTTTATCATTGAATACAATAATATCGACAAGAAATAAAAGATTGCTAGTAATAATATAATTTTGAATCTTTTGACCTAACTAAATTTTAGCTTGTTGGTTTTCGCTCCAGAGACAACATAAAAAGGAAAAAAGGACCATCATTGGCCCTTTAGTTTGGTTTTTTACTTCTGTTTTTTCCTAAAATAAAGATCGGTTCTAATTCTCCATTTTCATATAAAAAGGATAATGCCGTTATTGGCACTCGACCGCTGGCAAAGAAGCTCATGGTCATTTGTGCGAGAATATCATATCCTGTCTCATTTTGAATATCTGCCAGAATTAATACATCCTGATGTGGAACCGCTACCGCCATATCTCCACTAATTTTCGAACTCATTTCCTTTAAAAACGCATCGTTTAGGACACGGCTTGCATCATATCCGTCGTTTGTATTGAGAAAATAAAAGATATTTCCTGCCACTTCATCACGTTTCATAGTTGTTTTTAGGCTTCTTACATTGAAAAGAGCTACTTCACGGATATAATCTCTCGTCCAATTCTCCTTTGCCATTAATGCTTCATCAATAATTCGGTACGCATTTCCTAAATCTAGCGCATAATAAACCCTGGTTTCAGCCGTATGATCATCATATACTAAAGGAATTTCTTCACGCGATACAACAGGAGTAGACGTAGAGCGTATGACAGGGAAAATCCGAGTCTTTTCACCTTCTTGAGTCGTTTTCTCATCCATTGCCTTAAGGCCTTCCTCAACATAGTATACGACTTCATCGATGGCCTTTTCTTTGTCTACTTCCCATTTTGCTATAATTCTAGGCAACTCAACGGAAATTCCTCTTCCACTTTCATTGCTCTCTATACGTAATTGATCATTTTTTCGATCATAAGTTATCGTACGGCTATCACTTTGAAGGCGTTTTTCAAGCTCTGTCTTCATTTTTTTACTATCCATTTTCATAAATACTTGCCTCCTTATTGGAGAATTTCTCTTTTATCTACATGAAATAGCCCCAATCTCGGGAAGATTGGGAGCTATTCCATTATTATAGACCTTCGATAAATTGCTCAATTTCTTCTTGTGTTTTCCGGTCTTTGCTGACAAAACGGCCTAGCTCGTTTCCATCTGCAAACGCGATAAAGCTAGGGATTCCAAACACATCTAAGCTTATACACAAGTCAATAAATTGATCACGATCTACATGAACAAAATTGTATTCACTATATTTCTCTTCTATTTCTGGCAAGACCGGCTCAATCACTCGGCAGTCTGGACACCAATTTGCTGAAAACATAAATATATGTTTTCCATTGTTTTTCATCGTTTCAAACTGTTCTACACTCTCAAGCATTTTCATATGATTACCTCCCATAACAGTTTATACATTACGTAAATAGTTATTCAGACTACCATATTCTAAAACATTGTAGCCCCTCTGAAAAGAAATTAGACTTACAAGAAAAGCGCAAGCGCCTTGGTAAGCTCCGACAGGCATAAGACGGAGACCGAAAGAGGTCCTGACCTCTGTAGGACTTTGGCTTATGACCCCGAGGAGCTAGGCGCTGGAGCTAGACACTGCTCAAAGTTCTAAAACAATACATTATTTTCTAACAAAAAACGAAGGAATTCATCCTTCGTTTTCTTTTAACTCTATGGAGTTAACGATATCAATCATCATATCTGCTTCGCTGCTAAGGGACCTTGTTTTTGTTTCTGTGGTAATCTTCATACCACCGACCCCTATAGTTAGCTCATTCAGGTTATCTTCGAGCTTTTTTACTAATAGAAAGCCATATTTCCCATCCGTTTTGATCACTTTATCGGTATCGAATTTGTCTTGATCGACTGTTGCTTGGTAAACGACTTCACTATCTTGACCTTCTATTGGATTGTAAAACAATATATATGTTTTTGAACCATTCTTTAAAATAATATTATTGGGAGATTCTTCTTCCACTTCAAAACCAAAAGGTAAATAATATTCAATTTCCTCAGTTTTATTATTTGGTTCTTTAGCCTCTTCCTTAAATGCGTTCTCCACAACATCAACTGTTTCTGTTTCCTCTTCGTCAAAGGATGCAGAACATCCACTAAGGTAAAATAGAGCAGCTATACAGAGGAGAGATGCCTGTATATACTTTCTCATACTTTCTTCCTCCCTACATAGGAACTATTGTCTTCCTTTCTATCATACCCGTCTCCCTATCCAATGACAAGCCTTCCAATTGTTACAATTGTGTTTCTAAACCGTTTATGTGCCTGTATTCATATTGACCGACGAGTAAAGTACTAACGTGAAGAAACATTTCCTGCCTCGGGATGAGTCCATTCGTAAAGATTCCTATTGCCCCTTCTTTGCTTCGAATATTTGTTTTATTCATGAAGTCATCCATAATCGGACCCAATTCTCCCCCTACTAATAGCCTATGTTCAATTTCTTTTGGTAATAAGATTCTAGCTCCGCCGCTGATAATGGGGGTTTTTCCATGTTGAACTAATGCACCCCAATTACATAACATCATACCAAATTTCGTTTGATGTACTCCACCTTCAAGACCTATCCCTATTTCTGCATCACTGATTTCAAGGGCTGCTTGCGCTCGATTGATGGCTCCTTGAATCGTCTCTTCATCTGAAAAGGGTTGTTCACTTACTCCAGA
Organism: Robertmurraya sp.; assembly: GCF_036676585.1. NCBI lineage: Bacteria > Bacillati > Bacillota > Bacilli > Caryophanales > Bacillaceae > Robertmurraya > Robertmurraya sp. Next base: position 56,073 of record NZ_JAKFCQ010000085.1, on the reverse strand, counting down.
TGGGACTTCCATTCCCTTAACCGTTGCATTATAGCTCTTAAAAGCCTCTTCAACAGCTTTTACTTTCGTTTGGTTTTTTGAACCTACTGCCACATGCATATAACTACACCTCAACTTCAATATAAAAGGAGGTTCCCAATGGTTACCTCCCTACCGTTTTTAACTATTTTGTCTAATTGTATCTACTGTAGTCTGGTCACAAGCCTTTACAAGTCTTATTAAAAGCTCTTTTGCAGCAGCATAATCGTCAACATGAACAATCGAAGCAGCAGTATGGATGTATCGAGAGCAAATACCAACAACAGCACTTGGAACTCCTTCATTTGAAATATGCACTCGTCCAGCATCAGTACCACCAGGGGAGACAAAGTATTGATATGATATATTATGCGTTTCTGCTGTATCTAGAACAAACTCTCTCATCCCTCGATGGGTCACCATTGATCGATCTAGAATTCTTAGCAGCGCTCCTTTTCCTAGTTGACCAAACTCATTTTTATCACCTGCAGCATCATTTGCAGGACTTGCATCAAGGGCAAAGAAGATATCTGGCTTAATTAAAGCGGCTGCTGTTTGTGCACCTCTTAATCCAACTTCTTCCTGAACGGTTGCACCAGAATATAAAGTGTTTGGTAAACTCTCTCCTTGTACTTCTTCTAATAATTCAATAGCTAGACCACAACCGTACCGGTTATCCCAAGCCTTAGCCATTATTTTCTTTTCATTTGCCATTGGGGTAAACGGACAGATCGGAACAATTTGCTGTCCTGGTTTAATTCCTAGTTCCTTCGCATGTTCCCTGCTATCAGCCCCAATATCAATTAACATATTACTAATTTCCATCGGCTTACTTCTCTTACTTTCATCCAAAAGATGAGGAGGAATGGAAGCAATCACCCCAATAACAGGACCTTCATTTGTCATGACCTGTACACGCTGTGCTAGTAGAACTTGGCTCCACCAACCGCCTAATGGCTGAAAACGAATCATCCCATTATCTGTAATCGCCGTTACCATAAATCCAACCTCGTCCATATGTCCCGCAACCATGACACGAGGGCCATTGGCATTTCCGTGCTTCACTCCAAAAATACTTCCTAAATTATCTTGAATGATTTCATCAGAATACTGAGTTAATTGTTCACGCATAAACTTTCTAACTAAATGCTCATTTCCAGATGCACCCTGAAGTTCCGTTAGCGTTTTGAAAAGCTGTAATGTCTTCGAATTCATGTATTATGGCCTCCTAATATTCACATGACTCTTTATGTACAATCTTTATTTTACTTAACTTTCCGACATGTTACCACTTTATTGGTTGCTACTCTTAATTATGTACGCAAAATTTGATATGATGGAAGGAGAATTTATTTGTATGAAAAAGGAGGGGCTTTATGAACTGGAAATCATTTTTAACTGGTGTTTCTGTTGGAATCATTTCAGGCTTTATAGCTAGCGAATGGGTCTCCCAAAAGGGCAAAGTGTCCCCAGAAAAAGCCCTTACACACGCAAAGACAAAATTTAAAGAAAGAGGTCCGATTAGCGGCTCTTGGATTCAAATGAAAACTGAACCGTTTGAAAAAAACAACATCACCTATGATGTGTATAAAGGTGGAGTATCACGAACGGTAGGTGACACTTTAGAGCAATACGAATTTATTTCAGATGCAAAAACCGGATCTATTCTAGAAGTATATCCACTTTAAGAAAAGCTGCCGAATAAGGCAGCTTTTCTTATATAACTCTCTTCACTGACTCAACAATTTCATAGTGATCATTCCACTTTATTGCCCGATAGAAAGCATCATGATAAAAGGTAAACCAAGCATGATTCTCCATCCCAAATTGGAGCCACTTTTGTTTTGCATCTATCGAATTCATTGGATAATCATCATATGCCATAACCCAAAGTGGATTTTGGTGGGCATGTGTTGGCATGATATCTGCCATATGAATAATCACTTCATTGTCATCCTCAACTATAAGAATGGAATGTCCATCACTATGTCCACCAGTATGAACCATTTTTATTTTCCCATTGACCCACTCTTGCTCAAAAGGAACAACCTGTGACTCTATGCTTTGCCAATTTTCTTTCCAGTATGTATTTTGAGATCGAATATTTGGTTTTCTCATTTCATTCCACTCGACTGTGGAAACGATAATTTCTGCGTTAGGAAATGTGGATATATACTCGTTATTCACTATTTCTGTTAACCCACAAGCATGATCAAAGTGCATATGTGTCATTAAAACATAATCAATATCTTCTTTTGTTAACCCTAGTACTTCTAAGGATTGTAGCAGTTCTGATTCCTCTGTTACACCGAAATTCTTTTTCTGTTTGTCAGACAGCTTTCCTTTCCCAATTCCAGTCTCAACTAAAAAGTTTTTCCCTTCTTGTTGGATTAAAATAGGATCCGTTCTAAGCTCAATTTGATTTTTATCGTTATGAGGATATTTCTTTGACCAAAGTGCTTTCGGAACGACACCAAACATGGCACCACCATCTAAGTGAGTAACTCCGCCTTTCAACCAAGTAAGCTTTACATGTTTTAACTGTAACGTTTCCATCTCATCCCCCCTAGGTCTTATACCTGTATTGTACCACTCCTTCCTTTTTTAGGAATATAAAAAAGAGTCTATCACGACAATAGACTGAAAGAAAATTGAGTTTACATACGGTCCTTATCTTTGACAATATCAATCTAGATAAAAACAGCTTAGTTAGATTTCCGCTGCGGGTGGGCGCTTTCCGCGGGCGGGGCCGAGCCGCTCCCCTCGCTTCGCTCAGTCCAGGGTCTCGACTGTCCCGTTTTTCCCGCAGGAGTCGCCACCCTCCGCTCCAATCAATATTTAATTCATCTAAAAGATATTACATTCCGAGGTGATTTCTATAAGAGGAAGGGTTACCAAAGACCATTAGTACGTAAGCATGAGTCAATCATTGATATTTCGTTCATCTTATCAATCAAGCGTGTGGCTTTTCTAATACGAAGGAAAAGCGTGGTATGCAATGCTCATCCTCTCAAGTCCTAACAATTGTCCATGAATTGATGCTTACGTTTACTGTTTGAATGTAAAAAAAGAAACTGGAACTTAACAAGTTACTTGGCAATAACTTAGGAAAGAAAGTTTCCCTAGTTAATATTTATAGTCGAAACCGCTGATTGGATCGGAAGGTGCTTGACTCCTGGGGGATCAGCGGGACAAGTGAGACCCCACAGGCGAATGCCGAGGAGGCTCACCGCCCGCCCCCCGGAAAGCAAGCACCTGGAGAGGAAATCAGCCTTTTCTCTACCATTCCAAATTACTGTAAAAAATTCTTCCCATAAAAAATTTCATCCATTTCAGTTGTTAAGCTTTCTGTAATTTCTTCTTGCTCATATATGTTTAATGAATCCTTTGTGTATCCAAATAAATAATTATTTAAATCAAAATTTTTCAGTTTGCACTTCGTATGAAAGATATTTTCTTGATACACGTTTACATCAATCATATCATATTGATTCTTGATCTCGTCTGGAATAAAGTTTTGTATCGATGTGATATCATGATCGATAAACAATTTGTGGCCATGTTTATCCCTCGTAAACCCGCGTACCCGGTAATCAATGGTCATAATATCTGTATCAAATGAATGGATTAAGTAATGTAACGCTTTTAAAGGAGAAATTTCCCCACAGGTGGAGACATCGATGTCAGCACGGAAGGTACTTATTCCTTCGTATGGGTGGAACTCCGGGTACGTATGAACTGTAATATGACTTTTATCCAATTGCATAACCACTGAATCCGGAAGTGGCCCTGGAGATTCGTCATATGTAGATTCAGTCGGCACCTCAACAACAGGTCCTTCAGAAACGAGAATGGTCACGCTTGCTCCCTGTGGTACATAATCCTGCTGAGCGATATTTAAAACATGTGCACCAATAATATCGGATACATTTTTTAAAATTTTTGTTAACCGATCTGCATTATATTGTTCATCAATATATTCTAAGTAAGCTTCCCGCTCTTGCCTGGTTTTTGTGTAACAAATATCATACATATTAAAGCTAAGTGACTTTGTTAAGTTATTAAATCCATGCAACTCAATTCGCTGTTCTGGAGTGAGCATTCATTCTTCCCCCTTCACATAATCTCCGTAAATATTATTAACTTACCCAACTCCTTACGAAAAAAACAGTCCTACAATAGTAGGACTGCTTATTTTTTCTGAAATTGAACTTCGCAACGATAGATACGAGAGCCTTTGGAGGAGAACTTCTCTTCGTATTCTGTCATAATATTTCCTTCATAAGGACTATTATGAAGATCTAAGCTTACATACTTTAAAAGCATTCCGTACTCCGAAAAGCTTCTAAGAGAGAACTCAAATAAACCTTGATTATCTGTTTTAAAGTGAATCTCACCGTTATCTACCAGAATATTTTCATAAATGGAAAGGAAAGTTTTGTATGTTAACCGTCTCTTCTCATGGCGTGTTTTCGGCCAAGGATCAGAGAAATTTAAATAAACTTGATCAACATCACCCTTAGCAAAATAGTTCTGAAGTTCGACAGCATTTACGTTCATCAGACGGAGATTAGGAAGGTCTTCTTCAATTAGGCGGTCGAGAGCAATAACAATAACACTTTTATATACCTCAATACCAATATAATTAATATGTGGATTTGCTTTAGCCATTTCAGTAATGAAACGACCTTTACCCGTTCCAATTTCGATATGAATAGGCTGGTCATTCCCGAATACTTCGTTCCAATTTCCTTTGTAGCTTTCTGGATTTGCTACAACATATTGCGGATAGGATTCGAGCCTATCCTTTGCCCAAGGCTTATTTCTTAAACGCATGTTGACACCCCTAAAATAATCTATCGTTCAAACCATATCATGTGAGCAATTTTGTTGCAACCAAAACTAATACCTAATCCATATAATTAATTTACGTATAAATAAAAAAAGGAATTCACAACATAAATGTGAAGTTCCTTTTTGCGTATTTTCAAGCAACCTTGAAAGGGTGTATCGGATGCCTTTAGAACAGAAAGATCAAATGAATTTATTAAAAGATATATTAACGAATCATAGTACCGATTGTTGCGGGTCCGTATCTGAATGTGAACAATTAGAACGTTTGGTAAAATCACTGATGGTTAACACTGAACTCGATCATAATGTAAAAAATGTACTGGAACAAATTTATAGCTATTCTCAGCACGGTGCAAATACGAATGAGCTAGATCAACATATTGAGTCGCACCAAGAACAACTTGGACAGTGGGTATCAGAAATTGATCAATTTTCTTGACCAACCAGAGTAGACAAATAATTCACCCAGTAATTCATCTCTTCGTACCTATCCTTATTTTTATGCCATTGAATAGATGAGATGGTCTGTGCAATCGTATACCATTTCATTCGCAGCATCAGTTCGTCCGTAAGCTCTATTTCATACATGTCTAACCATTCGCTCCATTTGTCTTGCGGGAGATACCAATACAGCATCATTCCTAAGTCTATGGCAGGGTCGGCAATCATCGCACCATCCCAATCAATGAGGTACAACTGGTTGCTTTCTGTGAGCAACCAGTTATTGTGATTAACATCGCAATGACAAACAACTTTTTCCTCATAATGTATACTATCAAGCTCCTGATGCAAGAATAATAGAGCCTCTTGAATGGCCGCCTGAGATTTCACATCTTCATCTATCTCCTGCACTAAAATGGACAAAAGATGAACAGGCTCTAATGGAGTTTTCCCCATCCTTTTTAGCATGCCGAGTAAGGCTTCCGACTGGTGAATCTTCTTTAGGAGCTTTGCCACTCTCTTCGTATTCATATCTTGCGGCTTTAGCTCTCTTCCCTCTAACCATTGCTGAGCGGTGATTACATCCCCATTTTCAAGCCTTTTTGTCCAAATTAGCTTTGGAACAATACCCTCTGCTGATAATACGGCAAGGAATGGAGAGGAATTTCGTTTAAGAAAGAGCCTCTGATCTTCATGCTGTGCAATAAACGCTTCTCCTGTCGCTCCTCCTGCAGGAACGATTTCCCACTCTTGTCCAAATAAGTGTTCCAAAATTGTTCACCTTCATTTTAACTGCGTCGTTAGTTTCTATAATAAGTACTTTTCTTTATTAAGTATTCACCATGGTAAAGCACAAGTCTCTTACAAGTAAAAAAGACGGCTATTGTAAAGAAATTCGACAATAGCCATCTTTATAGATTTTATCTCCTAGTGTTTCCTTCGTCAAGTAGAGACATCATACTTTCTTACTTGACTAGTACATAAACACTAAGTGGAGGTAGACTAAATTCTTTTTCATGTATATGATAAATCCCATTCATTTCTACGATGTCTTGGTCTGCAATGACCTGCCAATCAACGGTAGGTAACGAAACATGACGTTCAGTTTTTAGAGGATTGAATAGAACGACGATTTCACTCCATATTCCAAATTTCCTAACATCACGAAGTGTGTATCCAATAACAGGCTTTTCCACTGGTAAGAAAGACATATGCTTATTAATCAGTTCGGTTGAATGAAAACGAAAGGCTTGATGTGACTTTCTTAATTTGATTAAACCCTTGATATAGTCTACATGATCTTTGTTTTCAAATACTCGGTCCCAATCCACTTGATTAATGTCATTAGGGGATCGATAACTATTTCCATTTCCTTTTTTTGTCCGAAAAAATTCTTGGCCACAATGTAAAAAGGGAACTCCTTGAGACAAGAGAACAAATGCAGTTGCTAATCTCTGCTGCTTTTTTCTAATCTCTTCAGGCTCCTCTTTTTCACATAAAAGGAGTTTATCCCAAAAGGTATGGTTGTCATGAGATTCGATGTAGTTTACCGATTGAATTGGTTCTTGAAATAATCCCTTTTCCTTCAAACCTACACTACCTGCTAAAATTTTCTTTGCAGCCTCGAAGTATCTTTCATTTCCTAATGCGTAGCCTTTATCATGGAGATTGAATGTATTTCCCTTTACCGTATCCCTAAAGAAGTCATTGAATTGACCAACTCTTGGAAGTTTCTTCTGATTACGAATACTCGCCTTTGTGTCAATGGCGATTGGAGTATTTAAATCCCATCCTTCCCCAATCATAATGGTCGAAGGATCCAATAAATCAAGCGCTTTTCTTATTTCATTCATGGTTTCTATATCTAAGATCCCCATCAAATCAAAGCGAAACCCATCTATACCGTATTCTTTTTTCCAAAAGAGGACCGATTCGACGATAAATTTCCTCACCATTTTTCGTTCAGAAGCAATATCATTTCCTACTCCTGTTCCATTAGAGGGCATTCCATTTTGATCATGTCGAAAAAAATAGCCTGGTACAATTTTTTCAAAAGAAGATTCTTCTCTAATGTATACATGGTTGTATACAACATCCAATATGACTCGAAGTCCTTCATCGTGAACAGCGCCAACTAACTTCTTTAATTCATTGATTCTGGCATACGGATCATGACAATTTGATGAATAACTTCCTTCAGGGGCATTGAAGTGTATTGGGTTATATCCCCAGTTATAATCTTCCTTATCCCCTAGCTCATCAACACCAGCAAAATCATGTAACGGGAGCAGCTCGATGTGTGTTACTCCTAAATCCTTTATATAGCTAAGTCCAGTAACCTGACCCTGGCTAGTAAACGTATCTCGTTCACTCGCACCTAAATATAAACCTTTATCTGTAACTCCACTATTTGGGTGGATGGTTAAGTCTCTAATATGTGCTTCATAAATAATAGCGTCAGTAGGGGAATTAAATCCTGTTAGCGGTTTACTTACCACAGGTGTTCGATTTAGATCGATTATCACTCCTTTTTCCCCATTTGCTGTAACAGCAACAACATAAGGATCTACCGCTTCTCTCCATTGAAGATTCACACAAACGAGATAAGTATAGTGATATCCTTCCAGATCTCCTTCTACCGTAGTGACCCATATCCCTTTTTCCATACGAGTCATTTCGTATTGACATGTTTTATCGTCAGCTGTCCGAGCAAGTTTTACCTGACATTGTGTTGCGGTAGGCGCCCAAAGTGTAAAGATGGTCCTTTCTGGTGAATATTGGATTCCCATAGGCCCGTCATAGTAAAATTTTTCATCAAACTGAGGAGTTCGGATAACGGCTCCTATCTGTAGATCCGTCTCCCCTCCATATTCATCCATCACACAATAAGTCAATCCGATTTCCGGTTCCTTGTCGGTATGGCAAATATATTTAACGGAATCATGTAATCGTATTTTCTCAATAATAGCTAACTTCTCAGTTTTATCACCAGCTCTGAGTGAAAACTCCTTTGACTCGCCATTATGATAACTCATAGGTAACAAGATCGTAATTATGTTCACATCATCTAAATAGGCATAAAAAAGTCTTTCAATAATAATCATGCATTTTTCAGCTCCTTCTGCCCCCTATCCTTCTTTATTCCCCTTGTGATAATTGGCAACACCTGCTGACAAGCCTGAATTTGTAAAGGCGTTTCAGCAAAATAATCACCGTCAGCATGCGCCATCATTGGGGTAGAAGAATATATTTGAATTTCTCGTCCAGTTAACATCTTCACTTCTTTGAAGGCGACATGACCACCCCAAAAAACGCTTACAAACACAGAAAGCATTTTTAGCCTTGATAAACGATGCACGATAACAATATTTAACAAGCCATCATCGGTTTTTGCATTCGGAGCAATTTGCATTCCTCCACCATAAAACGGCTGGTTGGCCACAGTCACAAACCAGGTAGCAGGAAAATCATGAGTGATACCATCCACAGTAAGTTGAACATCTGTCGGTTGATAAAATAGAATTTCCTTAATAAGTAAGTACACGTATACTAGGCCACCCAAGGATAATTTATTTAGCCACTTTTTCATCTTTGATTGATTGGCGAGTTTAGAAATTAAGCCGTCGAGACCTGCTCCCATGTTATTTATGAAGTACAGGTCCTCCGTACTGGACCTTATTATTCTACCAACGTCAGTTAACCTCGGTTCTTGCTTTCTTTCTCTTAACAATACGGATAATGCATGAAGAGGATTTCTTGGTATTTGAAATCCTCTTGCAAAATCATTTCCAGAACCAGCAGGAATAAATCCAACCTTAACATGTGGAATAGAGATGACCCCATTAACTACCTCATTTAATGTTCCATCTCCTCCAACAACAGTGATTGATACCTCTCCTTCTTGCCTAGCAAGAAGCATCGCTATTTCAGCACCATTCCCTTTATAAGCTGTCAGAAACGCTTCGTAGGGAATTTGTTGTCTTTGTAATTCTTTTTCTACTTTAGCCCACACTTTTAAACTATAGCCATTCTTGGCGTTTGGATTAATAATAAAGTATAATTTCCCCATTTTTCTCATCCCATACGTGTCTAGAATTCTTTTTCTTCTTGTTCCCCTTTATTTAAAACATCCCATTCTAGTCGGCGCATACTCGTTGTTTGACTAAACTGAAGAAGCATTTGTGCTGCTTTAAGCTGAGCATGCTTCAGTGGAGTTTTATTGCTTCTCATCGTTTGAAACCATTCTTCGTAATTTCTTTTTTCAATGAGCTGTAAACCATAGGGTGGAAAGGGATAATCAATATAGCCATTTCTACTTAATACTACTTTATGAATCGGCAACTCTATTTCATACAACTCAAATATTTTCTTTACAATTTTTTCTGTACGATTAAGCCCAATAAGTGGATTTAACACCTTTTGTTCCTGATCTTGATGACGCTTTACCCAAAACCTTTCTTTCGTTCCTTGAAATACGGCATGGTCCTCTTCCTCTAAGAAGCTGATACACCACACCTCTGTTGGAGTGATCAAAATCGTCTCTACTTCTACCGGAGCTTTTTTCAATAGAAAGATTGGCTCATACATCACGAGGGTTGTATCGGGAAAGCGTTGCAAAAAGTACTTAAGTCTGTGATCATACAAATACTTCTTACTGATATTTGATTGCTCTAACAAGGTTGTGCTCGCCCATTTCATTTGAAAACGAAATAATTGGTCGAGAAATTGATGCTTGAGCTCAACTTCAGTAGCTGGTTTAAAGGTAAAAGAAGGGGAAAATGAAAGACCTGAAGACTCTTGTACCTCCGATTGTATCTCCTTCTCCACCACTTCTTCGTCTTTTCTTTCTCTTTTAAAAAATCCCTTCATACGATCAACTAAGGGCTGTTTATCTTCTTCTAACCAATTCGTTGAGACCGGTTGAATGCTTTCAATGATAGAATCTGACTCCCAGAGAGAGTAGATTTTTTCCCATTGCTGCTTTTTCAACCTCACATATCTAGTTGGATATTCGTAAATATTTTGTTCGTAACGTGAAACATAATCTTGCAGTTTAATTAATTGTCCCATACGGGTTTTCCTTTCTATAAACAGATGATCTATAACTTAAAAGTTTGAACAACCTCGTATTTTGGTTCTCTTTCCAAATGTGTCTGGTACAACACAATTTCATTAGCAACAAACGAGATTGCGTCACGAACAAAAGGGTTCTTTTGTTGTAGTGATTCAGGCGCAAATAGCGTATCTCCCTTCCACTTTCTTGCTACTGTTATATGTGGATGAAACGGTCTTTTCTCAAGGGAAAAACCAGCTAACTCACAAGCATGAAATACCGTTTTCCTTACTTCGTATAAACAAATTTGTTCCATTAATCGCACCCAAAAGATTCTTGGAGAATCATTTCTTCCAAAAGTATCTAGGCCTTCAATATCTAGAGGAAAAGCATTTTCTTTCTTAAGTGCATCTGATACAAGTTGAATCGACTTTTCCAACATGCCTGTTTCTGCGTTTCCTAAAAAGGCTAGAGTAATATGATAATCCTCAGGATGAACCCATTTTTGAAAAGGAAAGTCCTTTTGGAGTGGGAGTAGTTTATTATATACAAGGTTTTTTGTATCACTTGGTATTTTTACTGCATAAAAAAAATGAGTTTTTTTATCCATTATAACTTTTCAAACCTTTCAAGCTTTCTTATATTTTAACAGAGATTGAAACTGAATCGAAAAAATGACGATTACACGAAGTACATATGTTTGAATACAATATACCTCTTTAGGTATAATAAAGTTATTCTCTTTTATATGTTACATTTCCCATTTTTGTAGTAAAAATTTCGAATTCCAAGGAAAATAATTGAAGTTAGGAGAACATTAGATGAAAGTTGTTCAAAATATTGCGGAACTAATTGGGGAAACCCCTTTACTTAAATTAAATCGTTTGGCACCCAAAAATGGTGCTTCCGTCTATTTAAAACTCGAATTTTTTAATCCTAGTAAAAGTGTAAAGGATCGTGCTGCATTCAACATGATTATTACAGCTGAACAGAAGGGATTATTAAAAAAAGGCGCGACTATTATTGAGCCGACAAGCGGGAACACAGGAATTGGACTAGCCATGAATGCTGCGGCCAGAGGATACCGTTCCATATTAGTCATGCCTGATACCATGACAAAGGAACGCATCAATCTATTAAAGGCATACGGTGCTGAGGTTGTTTTAACACCAGGTGATGAAAAAATGCCTGGATCGATAAAAAAGGCACAAGAGCTAGCAAAACAAATACCAAATAGTTATTTACCTATGCAATTTGAAAACGAAGCAAATCCAGATGCACACAGACACTCTACTGCTCTTGAAATTGTTGAAGCTATGAAGGAAATAGGTAAGCCACTTTCCGCATTTGTCGCCACTGCGGGAACAGGAGGCACGATAACTGGAACGGGTGAAGTGTTAAAAGAACATTATTCAAATTTGCAAGTTCATGTAGTGGAACCTGCAGGCTCACCGGTCCTTTCTGGGGGCAAGCCTGGGAAGCATAAATTAGTAGGAACGAGCCCAGGATTTATTCCTGATATACTAAACCAGGATGTATACGACCAGATTCATAAAATTACGGATGAAGATGCCTACACAATCACAAGAAGATTGGCTAGTGAAGAAGGAATATTAGTTGGGCCATCCTCTGGTGCCGCCTGCTACGCTGCCATAGAAGTTGCTAAAACTCTTGGCCCTGATGACGTTGTTGTCTGCATCGCATGTGACACCGGTGAGAGATATCTTTCAAGTGATTTATTTTCTTAAGATACTAGAGAAGGCTGCCATAGTAGGCAGCCTATTTTAGTTATTCTATGGTTCCGCATTCCTTCTCTATTTCGTCCTTTATCAACTGTTGAAGCTTTTTCGTAACTTCTCCTGGAGTTCCTCCAGAGATTTGTTGCTCCTCAACTTCTACAATTGGTGTTACCTCCACAGTTGTTCCAGATAAAAATACTTCATCCGCACGTAAAACCTCTTCAACTGTGAACTCTTTTTCTTCAAAAGGAATTTGATTTTGCTCACATATTTGCTTCACTTTTTGCCTTGTTATTCCGTTTAAAATCAAGTTGTTCGCTGGATGAGTGATGACCGATCCATTTTTCACAATGGCTACATTAGAGGAACTGCCTTCTGTTACGATATCACCTCGATGTTGTATGGCCTCAAAGCAACCAGCTTCTACTGCTTTTTGTTTGGCAAGGAGATTCCCTAGTAAATTCAGACTCTTAATATCACAGCGCAGCCAACGAATGTCATCAATAAATATAGCCTTTACACCTTCTTGCATACTGTTAACTGGACGATCAACTTTTCTCGTATATGCAACAAAAGTAGTAGCTACGTTGTGAGGGAAGGCATGATTACGCGGAGACGCCCCCCTTGTAAATTGCATATAAATAATGCCATTTGTCAGCTCATTTTTCTCAATAAGACCTTTTAACATTTCCTCTAGTTCAGACGGTTGATAAGGTATTTGAATGCTTATCTTTTCCGCACTTTCCTGCAATCGATTCAAATGCTCCTTAGCGGTAAACATTTTTCCATTATACACCCGTATCACTTCATAGACACCATCTCCAAACTGATAGCCACGGTCCTCAATATCGACAGTTGCAAGTCCACGATCTACTATTTCTCCACCAACAATAACGTATTCCATACATACACTCCCTTTGTCCTCTATTTATTTAGCTAATTCATATATGGCATGAGCATAGATTGCTGTTGCTTTTAGCAAATCCTCAACAACCATATACTCATCCTTTTGGTGAGCCACGTCCGGTCGACCTGGAAATAATGGCCCAAAGGCAACTCCTGATTGCAGCGAACGTGCATAGGTGCCCCCACCAATCGCCAGCAATTCTGCCTTCTCACCCGTTTGTTCTTCATAAACCTTTTTTAGGGTTTGAATCAGAAAATCCTTTTCATCCACATGATGGGGTTTGGAGTCTGATACATTTTGAACCTCAAAACCTTGTTCATGTAAAACAGGAGCTAACTTTTCCTGTATTTGATCAAGTTCTGCTGTGACAGGGTAACGAAGATTGATTCCTAACATCCCGCCATTTTCTTTTGTAAAGGAAAGTTTTCCAACGTTTAACGTAAGATCCCCAGAGATATCATCTGTATAAGCAATTCCCAATTGTTTTCCACGGCTATCATGATAGAAATATGTTTGAATAAAGGAGAAATACTGTTTGGCTAGACCACTTAGCTGTAATTTATTTAGGAAAACAGCTAAAAGAATCCCGGCATTTTTCCCCAGATCAGGTTCCATCCCATGCACAGATACTCCTTCTAGCTCTAAAATAAGTTCTCCATTATCAACTAGGTATTTTCCATTCAGCTGTTGCTCATCAAGGAAGCTTTGAAACTCTTGAATAATATGTGTTTCTTCTTGATTGGTATGTAAGGCCGCCTTGGCGAAATCAGGAACCATATTATAGCGTCTGCCTGCTTGAAAAGATAATACAGTAGTTCCACTGTTATCCTCAGTTTCGTATGTCCTTTGCACAATATCAAAATCTGAGATTCCTTTTTCTGCAAATATGATCGGGAAATCAGCATCTGGTGCAAATCCCATGGTTGGCATTTCTTCATGTTCAAAATAATGATCCACACAGCGCCAGTTGCTTTCTTCATCTGTTCCGATGATCATTCTCACTCTTTTCGAAAGAGGCAATTGAAGTTCTTTTACAATTTTCATTGCATAATAAGCGGCCATTGTTGGTCCCTTATCATCAATAGCCCCACGAGCATAAATGTTCCCATCACGAATTTCCGCTGCATACGGGTCACTCGACCATCCATCTCCTTCTGGGACCACATCAACGTGACAAAGAATGCCGACGCTTTCCTTTCCTTCTCCGAATTCTACATGCCCAGCAAGATTTCCTACATTCTTGATTGAAAACCCATCAGACTTCCCAAGTTCAAGCATGTGGACAAGTGCATCCTTTACCCCCTGTCCGAGCGGTGCATCATCAGTGGCATTTTCTTCATCTAGAACGCTTTTTATTTGTAAAAGCTTTTGTGTATCTTCAATTAATGCATCTTTTCTTTTTTCGACTTCTGAAAACCAATTGATGTTTGTCACGAAAATCCTCCTAAAAAATCCAATCTACTTGACTTAAATAATATATCCCCGTGCTGGAAAAGACAACCGCAATGACAATTCCAAGAAGAAACAAACTATTCACCGCTTTCCGCTTGCCTTCGTAATAACCTGGGTGATCCTTATACTTCCCGACGAGAGGATGTGAAGCGGTAATTTTCACCCAACAAGCATCAAGATACCAACGAAGGATAAAAAGAAAAGCCACAAAAAAGAGGACGACAAGCCAGATCGTTGGTGAGACAACCATCGCTGAAATGGTAACCCCAATAATCTGTAAGTACGAAAACACATACGAATAATTCCGCAGAAACACCTTCAGAAACAGTTCGATAAAGGCATGACTAGGAGTCCTCTTTTTAAATAGTCGTTTGGAATGACGAAACAATAACGGATATTTCCGAATAACAGGAGTCGTCTTTTCAACAGAATAAGAAAATTGATAAATAAGACCAACGTATTTTAGCTTTTCCTCTCTTTCGATCATAAGTTCTTCATCAAAACTACTTATTTTCAGAAGCTTTCGAGTCGATAAATACACCCCCACCATACCAGGAACCCAAGCTATACACATGAGAACAAATGGATGGTTTGCGACAGCCCAAATGACCAATTGAGTAATCCAGCTGCCGATCACAAACACAAAAAATAAGAATAGAAACCGTATGTATTTTTGCTTCATCCTACGTAACTGTAGTTTTCCATACATCAGTAAAATCTTAATGTGCAAAAGGTAGAAAAAATACACAAAGATATTCGCTAGCTTAAGTTCATAATGTACAACTACAAAAGGCAGTAACACACAGAGTAGTAGAAGCAACGAGAGTGTTTGTGTAATAACAGTTGTAAAATAGCTCCATATCTTCATTCGTAAGTATAGAGTCCTATTCTTTATTAAAAATACTTTATCTGCCTCTTCCACAAATGTACGACAATTTCCAAACCAAGTGAAAACATAACCAACCAGTAAAACAAGTTCAACCGGAATAGGTATGATCCAGGTTGGAACCTCTATCCACCAGGAACGATAAATACCAATACCAATGGCTACTGATGGGAGAATAATATAAAGGAGAATGGTCCAATCCGCTACACTTTTTATTACACCGTATTGAAACTTCCATTCTCTTATTAACCTTGTATAGAATAAAGTAAATCCATTCATTACACATGCTCCTCAGCGATGTAATGAAAGCAATCAAATAATGATCCATAAGGAAGCTTACAGATCCTCCTTATTTCCTCGAGTGTACCGTATGCAGCTAACCGTCCATTGTTTACTAATAAAAAGCGATCACATACCTTTTCTGCTGTATCAAGTACATGCGTCGACATGAGGATTCCTGCTCCCTTAGAACGTTCTTCCTCTATTGACGTGAGAAAAAGTTTCATCGCCATCGGGTCTAATCCAATAAAAGGTTCGTCTATAATATAGATTTCTGGATTAGTGATTAAAGCTAGAATTAACATCGCTTTTTGCTGCATCCCTTTTGAGTATGTTGCTGGTAATGTATGGGCAACTTCGGCTAGTTTATATTGCTCGAGCAACAGTTCTGCTTGTTGTTGATATCTTGTTTGATCAAGCCCCTCAACAGCTGCTATAAAGTCCAAATGTTCCCACAAGGTTAATTCATCATAAAAAATGGGTCTCTCAGGCAAGTAGGAATAGCTACTGTCTCGAGGAAATTCGATCGTCCCCTTCATATTTTTCATTAAACCTAAAATGGATTTAATCGTAGTGCTTTTCCCTGCTCCGTTTGGTCCAATAAGGCCAATTAATTCTCCACTACTCAAGGAAAAGTGAATATCCTCAATAATTGAAGAGCCTATTTCGTATTGTGCTTGATTTATATTTACTTTAAGTAACTCCATGATCCACCTCCTATTTAGAGTACGAATCATTGAGCGAAGAAGTTTCAAAATAAAAAATGCTGTCCTTATGTGGACAGCATTTTTCCTATGGGCCAAGCAGCTCTTGTAACTCAGCATTTTCGTATTCTAATGCGTAATCATATGCGGTGTAGCCAGAGGCATCGATGTAGTTTGGATCTGCTCCGTATTCTAACAACAGCTTTACCATTTCTACGTCCTCTGCAAAAACAGCACTGATGAGTGGCGTTGCATCGTATATATCAACCGTATTGGTATCAGCCCCATTTTCAAGTAATAAAGCTGCAGCATCATAGTAACCAGAGTAAACCGCCCAATGTAGAGCAGTTGAGCCTTCACTATCTGCTTCATTTACATCAGCACCTTCATCTAAAAGAGTGGATATGGCATCCGTATCGTTCTCACTTGCCGCTTCCATTAGGGGTGTCATGCCCTCGATTTCAAAAGCTTCAGAGAATACATTGAACTTCTCTAGTGCCTTGTAGGTCATATACACGCCGCCAGCAAATACAAGTGATAGCAATAAGGCTACGATTACTCCAATGACGATTCCTCTTTTTGGTTCCTTTAACGTCTCCACTTCTGTTTCTGAAAAGAATTTATCAACTTCATATAATCTTTTTGGCAGATGAGGATGTGTAGAGAGCTTTTCATTTAACCAAACAAAGAAGCCTGCTTCAGATTCAATTTGTCTCATATATGACTCTTTGTTGACCTTTTTATAAAGCTCCTTCCCAATTGCTAGAATGGTCAAAGCATTTTTCGATGCTGTAAGTGACCCACAGTAATAGGTTGCATAACGGTCGCATGTATATTCACATGCTCGTAAGTATGCATCTCCTAAAAAAGGAACCCACATGGCTGGCAATAGAAGAAAATTCACCGTTACATGCTTCCTTTTTAAATGAGCAAACTCATGAGCAAGAACAAATAGCACCTCATCTTCTGCATCCCTTTCAATAAGTTCAAATATCTCCGAATAAAGGACCACCATATTTCTCCCGAAAAATCTGGTCGCAAATGCATTTAATGTTCCTTGTGATTCAATAACATACATTTGTGGCATCTTTTCCAAGCCCATTTGTGCGGCCATTTCCTGTGCCTTTTGATAAAGGGTAGGAAATTGTTCTTCACTTATACGAACGCCATTTCTTCTAATGCCTCCGACCATTAATCCATGAAAAAATACGGATAAGAGGACCATTACGATAATAATTCCAATACCTAGAATAGAAAAAACTAAAAAAAGATAGGTTAAAATACTAAAAGTTAAAACAAGTGCAAAATAGATATTCTCTTTGCGATGGACAAGCTGTGAGGGTAAATATGAATTCAATCTGTGTCATTCCTTTCAAATTATTATTGTCCTATTTTTTCAAAAATCAAATTTCTTATCATAACTTATATGACTTAAGTAATAGAATGTAACAGCAGCAAGAAAAAGGAGGGATATTTTAAAGAAAAGATTACCGTTTTATTAAATTATTATGTAAAAGTAGAAATTATCTGTAAATAAGAGTACAATAATCTACAAGAAAAGACATTTTCATTTAGTCAGCTTATAATTCACTTGTAAAGGGGTTGTCTAGGGAAAAGAAGCTTACATACATTTGGAGAGTCATCTTCAAGAAGTCGTCCGTTGTAGCTATTTGCCAAAGGTTTGAAAAAAGGATAGGGAGTGGTTTTTTGAAACCTTCGACTAACCGGATGTTAAACCGTATCAAATCCATCTACATGTTTATTAATAACCATGGAATTGTCACGACGCAAGAGCTTGTGGAGGAATTTGGTATCACTCCTCGAACGATCCAGAGAGATCTAAATGTTTTAGCTTATAATGACCTAGTCGAAAGTCCAAGTCGTGGAAAATGGACAACAACCGAAAAAAAGGTAAAAATATCATCTTAAATGACGGTTCGCCCTTCCCTCATCGGAAGGGCGAACTCTTTATTTCACTTCGTAATTGATTAACTCTTCTAATTCCTCGTCCGTTAATTCTCGATACTCCCCTAATTCTAGAGTCTCATCAAGCTTTAGTGGCCCCATTGATAATCTTTTTAAATAGATGACTCTTTTTCCTACGGCTTCAAACATTCGTTTTACTTGATGGAATTTTCCTTCTGTAATCGTTAGCTCGATATCTGATGTTATTCCAGATTTCAAAATCGTTAAATATGCTGGCTTCGTCACATAGCCATCATCGAGTGTGACTCCCTTTTGAAAAGCTTCCCCATCATCGTTAGTGACCATTCCTTCAATAACTGCGAAGTATGTTTTAGGTACGTGCTTCTTTGGAGATAACAAACGATGAGAGAGCTGACCATCGTTTGTTATCAGTAAAAGTCCTTCCGTATCTTTATCAAGTCGACCAACAGGAAACGGTTCAAACACTTGATCCTCATATTCAAGCAAATCAATCACTGTCTCATCGTGATTATCTTCAGTAGCTGATATGACACCAGGAGGTTTGTTCATCATTAAATAAACAAATTCCTTGTACTCGACTACTTCTCCATTTAAGGTAACCACATCATTGTCTGGATCAATATGTTGTTTTGAATCTTTTATTACTTTATCGTTCACGACTACTGCGCCGTCTTTTAAAAGTTTTTTTACATCTTTTCTACTTCCATAGCCTAAATTAGCGAGCATTTTATCAATACGCAATTGTTTCCCTCCTAGTGGAGTCTTACCCTCTTAGTTTTACCTTCTTCATGATTCTTTCCACACGTTCACCAAATAAAAAGTAGATGAGACGAGTTTTAAAGCTTAAATATATATAAATTCCTGCTCCAGCTGCTGCTGAGACGAGGATGATAATAATAGACTCCATCTCAAGTTTTGGAGATAAAACCAGTGTTGCTAAATAGTAGACAAGTGCTGCTAAGAGTATCATAAAAACATTAAAAATAACAATTAGCAATCCTCTCCGCAAAACGAGGCGGAAGCGATACCCAGAGAATATTTTAATAACCACCAAATTAATTCCAATAGCAACTCCATAACCAAGTGCCGTTGCGTAAATCGCTCCGTCTGTCTCAAACATCTTTATTAATGGGATATTTAGAGAGAGCTTCACCAAAATTCCTACTAACAGACTTAAAATGGTGAACTTTTGCTCGTCAATTCCTTGTAATATTGCTGCTGTCACTGAGTAAAGGGCAAACAAGACCGCAACTGGTGCATATAATTGCAGGATGTCAGTCCCAGATGCATTAGGTCCGTAAAAAACCGTATACGCAGGCTCAGCAAGTAATGATAACCCAAGTGCAGCAGGCAATGTGATGAACATCAGTACCTGGAAGGTTTGATTCAACTGCTTGTTCACAGCCTTTTGGTCCTTCGAAATAAAGGCTTGAGTAATACTAGGAACTAGCGTTAACGAAAAAGCGGTTGCCAACGATACTGGAATGATCACTAACTTATGTGTATTAAAACTTAATTTAGCTAGTTCTCTTTCCGAAATACTGCCTAGTCCAATAGAAGTCATTGCCCGGTTAAAGGTCATCGTATCAATCCATTGAAATAAAGGATTTGCAATTCCAACAAGAATAAATGGGATCGAATAAATCAGAATTTCCTTGTACATATCTTTTAAAGATACTTGAACAGTTCCCTTATCTTGTAGTAATAATTCATCGAGATAAGGCTTTCTCTTATACCAATACCAAAAGAGAATAAATAAGCTACCCAAGCCCCCAACAAAGGCTGAGAACGTTGCAATACTAATCGCAGTAACAATTTCACCTTTCATTACTTTAAGAACGACAAACGCTCCAGCTAATAAAAAGGCAATACGAACAATTTGTTCAACCACCTGGGACACAGCCGAAGGCCCCATCGATTGGTGTCCTTGGAAAAACCCGCGAATTAAACTCATAAAAGGAATAATGATAAGAGCAAAACTCACTGCTCGAATGACAGTAACTATTTCGCTTGGATTCGTTTGCTTTTCATTATCAGCAATGATAATGTCCGCAACAATTGGCGCGGATAAATAGAGGATCAAGAAGGCAGCAATCCCTGTCCCAAGCATGACTAGCAATCCTGACTTAAAGAGCCTCCTGCCAACCGCATATTCTTCCATAGCATTATATTTAGAAATAAACTTAGCTACAGCTAGAGGTACTCCAGCAGTTGCAAGACTGATAAATATCGTATAAGGAACATAGGAATATTGATACAGTACGGTTCCTGTTTCTCCTACAATCCTTGCAAACGGAATAACATAAAAAAGACCTAATAATTTTGAAATAAATGTTCCTAAAGTTAGAATAAATGTTCCTCGTAATAACTTAGATTGCATGTGATCCCTTCCTATGTAGAAATGCCGAAAATTATTTCAAACGCCAAATTCATATTTTATCATAAAGTTTGAAAAAAACTGTGATTTTTGTGTGAACCTAATCTGAGTGTACACAACTCCGTGCTTTGATGCTACTTTTTGTGGAAAAGTTTTCTTTCTTTACAAGCTGACTTATAATGGTGATGGAAAGTTGGTGAAAGATATGAACTATGACGTAATCGTCATTGGTGGAGGGCCTTCTGGGCTGATGGCTTCCATCGCTGCAGGTGAAAAGGGAGCTAAAGTACTTTTAATTGATAAAGGAGACAAGCTAGGTCGAAAGCTTGCCATATCTGGAGGTGGTCGCTGTAATGTGACGAATCGACTTCCAGTGGACGAAATAATCAAGCATATCCCAGGTAACGGTCGCTTTTTATATAGTGCGTTTTCCATATTCAATAACGAGGACATTATTTCTTTTTTTGAAAAGCTTGGCATTCAATTGAAGGAGGAAGACCACGGGCGGATGTTTCCTGTTTCAGATAAAGCACAATCTGTTGTTGATGCAATGATCACAAGGATGAAAGAGCTTAAGGTGGATATGCTTACAAACTCCCCAGTCGAAACAGTGGAATATGAAGATGGGAAAGCATCCGCTGTTCGATTAAAAAACAAAGAGAGATACTCTGCCTCATCAATTATTTTGGCAGTTGGAGGCAAATCGGTCCCTCATACCGGATCTACAGGAGATGGATATGCTTGGGCGGAAAAGGCCGGACATACCATCACAGAATTATTTCCAACAGAAGTTCCTATTACTTCAAATGAACCTTTCATTCAGTCAAAGGAGCTACAAGGATTGTCATTACGTGGAGTCGGCCTCAGTGTGTTGAATCCAAAGGGCAAGCCTCTCATCACCCATGAGATGGATATGATTTTCACTCACTTTGGGATTAGTGGCCCAGCAGTACTTCGTTGCAGCCAGTATGTGGTGAAGGCGATGAAAAAGTGGAACCTAAAGGAAGTAGTAATGAGTATTGATGCCCTTCCAGGTAAAAAAGAGGAGCCACTATTCCAAGAAATCATTGCGATGGTGAAGGCCGATCCAAAGAAAAGTGTAAAAAATATACTTAAGGGCTATTTACCCGAACGCTATTTATTGTTTTTATTACAGGTTGCTGACATCGATGCAAACGAACAGGGTGGAGTCATTTCCCATGATAAGCTTCGAAACTTTGTGAAAGCCTGCAAACAGTTTCAGTTTAAGGTGAATGGAACTCTTTCCCTAGAAAAAGCCTTTGTTACAGGTGGCGGAGTGTCTGTGAAAGAGGTTGAACCACAAACAATGGCATCCAAGCTTGTTGATGGATTGTATTTTTGTGGGGAGATACTGGATATCCACGGATATACTGGTGGGTATAATATTACTTCTGCCCTTGTGACCGGACGATTAGCTGGAGTCAATAGTGCCGAATATGCCTTGAGTCAAGCCTGAGGTTTTTTCTTCCTCAGGCTTTATATATAATCATGGCTGTAAAACAATAAATTTGCTCATCCACGTCCTCTGGTAAGGCAGCAATATTGTATTTAATATCAACTAGTTTTTGTTCATCCACCTTTTCGAGAAAACGATTCATTTTCTTTTCAAGGTCTTTTTCATGCTCCTCATCAAACAGTTTTACTTGAATCATTGATCTCACTCCTTTTTATTATGGAGTATTAACAAAATTCAGATATTTTAAAAGCGTAAAAAAAGCCTAGTTTCCTAGGCCCCCACTACATTATTCTACTTTTCCAGTCCATTTCATCATGCCACCGACCATATTTACTACATTATAGCCGTGATCATGCAAGAAATAGCACACATTTTCACTTCTTCCACCTGAGCGACAAATGAATATGTACTCCGTATCTTGATCTAATTCGTCTAAACGCATAGGGATTTCGCCCATTTTAATATGCTTTGCACCAGGAATCATTCCAGCAGCTACTTCTTCATCCTCACGCACGTCGATCAGTTCTAGCTTTTCCCCTTTTTCTAGCTTTTCTTGTAACTCTGCAGTTGTAATTTCTTTTACCATCCAACATTACCCCTTTTAATTTTCTTCTATCGTACACGCTTGCTCGGTACATTTCAATCTTTCTATTTTAGAAAAAGAGCCCCCTAGTGATTGGGGAGCTCCTATCATAAACTAATTTGCTACAATATTAACTAATTTTCCTGGAACAGCAATCACTTTGCGGACAGTTTTTCCATCAATTTGCTCTTTAACTGTTGTATCATCCATAGCTATTTGCTCAAGTGCTTCTTTATTTGCATCAGATGGCACCATAAGCTTCGCCTTCACCTTGCCGTTAATTTGAACAACGATTTCTACTTCATCATCAACTAGCTTCGCTTCATCAAATGCTGGCCAAGCTTCATAGGAGATGCTTTCGCTATGACCTAACTTTGACCAAAGCTCTTCAGCGATATGTGGACAAATCGGAGCAAGCAATTTCACAAAGCCCTCCACATAGTCTTTTGGAAGCACTGGCGTTTTATAAGCTTCGTTAATAAATACCATTAACTGAGAAATAGCCGTATTAAAGCGTAATCCTTCAAAGTCCTCTGTCACCTTTTTCACAGTTTGGTGATAAACCTTTTCAAGGCTAGAAGAATCAGCAGATTGAACCTTCTCAGCGATTTCACCATTTTCATCCACTAACAAACGCCAAATACGGTCTAGGAAGCGGCGTGAACCGTCTAACCCTTGTGTAGACCATGCAATAGAAGCCTCAAGTGGACCCATGAACATTTCGTATAAACGTAGAGTATCAGCACCATGGGTTCCAACGATTTCGTCAGGGTTTACAACATTCCCTTTTGATTTACTCATTTTTTCATTGTTTTCCCCAAGAATCATCCCTTGGTTAAACAATTTTTGGAATGGTTCTTTTGTGCTTACTACGCCGATATCATACAAAAACTTATGCCAGAATCGAGCATAAAGTAAGTGAAGAACCGCATGCTCTGCCCCACCGATATAAATATCAACTGGAAGCCACTCTTTTAATTTTTCTGGATCTGCTAACGCTTGATCATTCTTCGGATCAATATAACGTAAGTAGTACCAGCAGCTTCCTGCCCATTGCGGCATCGTATTTGTTTCACGACGTCCTTTTTTCCCTGTTACAGGGTCAACTACGTTTACCCAGTCTTCGATATTCGCAAGTGGCGATTCGCCTGTTCCAGACGGACGAATTTCTGTCGTTTTTGGCAACATCAATGGAAGCTCTGAATCAGGAACAGCTGTCATTGTCCCGTCTTCCCAGTGAATGACTGGAATTGGCTCTCCCCAATAGCGTTGACGGCTAAATAACCAATCGCGTAGACGGTACGTAACCTTCTTCGTTCCGATTTCTTTTTCCTCTAACCAAGCAATCATTCGAGAAATGGCTTCTTCTTTGTTCATTCCATTTAAGAAGTCAGAGTTTACATGCTCACCATCACCTGTGTAAGCTTCCTTTGAAACATCTCCACCTGCAACTACTTCCACAATTGGCAATTCGAATTTCTTAGCAAATTCGTAGTCTCTCTCATCATGACCTGGTACCGCCATAATTGCTCCTGTTCCATAGCTAACAAGTACATAATCAGCGATCCAGATTGGCATTTTCGCTCCATTAACCGGATTAATTGCATAAGCACCCGTAAATACACCCGTTTTGTCTTTCGCTAAATCCGTTCGCTCCAAATCACTTTTACTCTTGATCTGTTCAATATATGCTTGAACCGCGTCACGCTGCTCTGCTGTCGTAATACTTTCAACTAAAGCATGCTCGGGTGCTAATACCGCATAGGTGGCACCGAATAACGTATCAGGTCTTGTTGTAAAAACCGTGAACTGACCATCGTTACCCTCAATGTTAAAAGTAATCTCGGCTCCTTCAGATCGACCGATCCAGTTGCGTTGCATATCCTTTAAGCTTTCTGGCCAGTCAAGTTCTTCCAAGTCCTCTAATAAACGATCCGCATACGCAGTAATTTTTAATACCCACTGCTTCATTGGACGGCGTTCAACGGGATGACCACCACGTTCACTTTTTCCATCAATGACTTCTTCATTTGATAATACCGTTCCAAGAGCTGGACACCAGTTTACGGCTACCTCATCAATATAGGCTAGGCCTTTTTCAAACAATTTTAAGAAAATCCATTGTGTCCATTTATAATATTCAGGATCTGTAGTGTTCACTTCGCGATCCCAATCGTATGAGAAACCTAAAGCCTTGATTTGGCGCTTAAATGTTGCAATATTTAATGCTGTAAATTCAGCAGGATCATTCCCTGTGTCTAATGCATATTGCTCAGCTGGAAGACCAAACGCATCCCATCCCATTGGGTGTAATACGTTATAGCCTTGCGCACGCTTCATACGTGATAAAATATCTGTTGCAGTGTAACCTTCTGGATGTCCTACATGCAGTCCTGCTCCAGATGGATACGGAAACATATCTAACGCATAAAATTTGCGCTTTCCTTTTTCTTCACTTGTTTGAAACGTCTTATTAGCATCCCAAAAGCTCTGCCACTTTTTTTCAATTTCTTGATGATTAAAGCTCACTTTTAATTCCTCCTAAAAATACTTGTTTAAACGCAAAAAATCCCGTCCCTATAAAAAGGGACGAGAGGATTATGTAGAATCTCCCGCGGTACCACCCACATTAGTGCACAAGTCACTCGCTTCATTATCCTTAACGCGGAATACGGCAAGCATTACTTTCCTTTCACACTTGCGACTCAAAGGCGAGTTCATGGACACCTGGTTGACTTTCACCATCCGTCAACTCTCTACTTTCAGGTATTTCTCACTACTACTCCTTATCATGGTCACCACATATTTAAGTATGATGCTATTGTAGTGTATTTTCTAGCTCGATGCAAGTTGTGTTTTGTAGCATATGAAGATAAGGAGTAGAGTGTGTTTATTTTTTTATTGAACCGTATAGCCTGCGTCAATAACAACCGCTTGACCAGTAATCCCTTTTGCCGCTTCACTTGACAGAAATATCGCGTAACTCGCAATCTCGTCAACAGTTAACAAGCGTTTTTGTGGGACGAGTGGGTAGAGAACGTCCTCGAGAACTCTTTCTAGTTCCACACCTCTTGTCTTGGCTAGATCTGCTAACTGATTACGTACCAGTGGAGTGTCTACATAACCTGGGCAAAGAGCGTTCACCGTAATCCCATAGGTTGCTGCTTCCAAGGCTGTTACTTTCGTTAACCCAATGACTCCATGCTTCGCGCTATTGTAAGCGGCTTTACCAGCGAACCCAACTAACCCATTGATAGATGCCATATTAATGATTCGTCCGAAGTTTTGTTTTTTCATATGAGGCAACACATGCTTTGTTAACATAAACGGTGCCGTTAACATGACTTTTATCAACAGCTCAAACCTTTCTGTAGGAAAATCCTCAATATATGATACATGTTGAAGTCCTGCATTATTGATTAACACATCAATTGATCCTAAATGAGAAATCACATGGTTAATCGCTGCAATAATTTCTTCTTCCTTTGTTACATCGCATTTGATTCCTATTGCCTCAAAACCTAACCCTCGAAGCTCGTTTGCTGAAGCGACAACCGCCTCTTCATTGACATCTGTTAAGACAATCTTTGCACCTTGCTCAGCAAACTTTCTACTAATCTCATACCCTATTCCCTGGGCTGCCCCCGTCACAAAAACAATCGATTGGTCCTTCATAAGAAACTCCTTTCTAGATTCCTACACCTAAAGAGAACAAAATAATCGCCAGAATAACACCTAGGGTTGGTACTATGACGGTTACTGCACCAACTGGATTGTATGCATCCTTATGACTTTCCCCACAAATGGCCCGAACAGTGGTGACCACATATCCGTTATGAGGGAGAGAGTCCAATGCTCCAGATGAAATAGCTACGACTCGGTGGAGCGCTTCCGGATTGACTCCCATATCCATGTAGTGAGGCGCAAGTAACGGCAATGCAATCGCTTGACCACCAGAGGCTGAACCTGTCATACCAGCAATGACACTAACTGCTATCGCACCTCCAATAAGAGGGCTTCCCGGAATGCTCGTCATAAAGTCAACAGCCACTCCAAATGCAGGAACTGCCTTCGCTACACCACCAAATCCAACAACAGCTGCTGTATTTCCTATGGCAATTAACGCTCCAAGAGTCCCTTCTGAAACAGCACTCCAAAAGTTTTTAAAATATTTACGGTTAAGGGCATACGTCGCGATAACACCACCCAAAAGTGCAATGATAAGTGCCGATTGCTTTAAGGAATCATGGAAAATAAATGAAATCGCAAGAACCACGACTAACGGCAAAATACCCATTAAAGGATTTGGTAGTTCTCTTTCTTCATTGACCGGATCACCATCTCGTTCAACAAAGCGCTCCCCTTTTTCTACCGCTTTTGTAATCATGCGCTTTAGCCACCAATAACCAAAAATCATCATAAATACTGCAACAATTAAGCTAACTTCCCATCCCGCATAAGGAGAAGTATTCAAATAATCGATTGGAATCCAGTTTTGAATTTCAGGTGAGCCAGCAGAGGTCATCGTAAAGGTAACCGATCCGAATGCTAATGCTGCAGGTATGAAACGTCGTGGTAAGTTCGCTTGTTTAAACAAACTAAGTGCCATCGGATAGACTGAAAAGGCCACAACGAACAAACTGACTCCTCCATACGTTAACACCGCACAGGCAGCAACAATGGCAAGAATGGCATACTTCATTCCAAGCTTCTCAACAATCAACCTAGAAACTGAATCAGCTGCACCGCTATCTTCCATAACTTTTCCAAAGATAGCCCCTAAAAGGAACATTAAATACCATGCCGTAACAAAGCTAGAAAAACCAGACATATAGTTTCCAACAAGGTTCGCTTCCCCTTCTACTACAAGTTGTGGAAACAATGGCATTCCATTCAGAACAGCAACAAACAGTGCTGATAATGGACCTGCGACAAGTAAATTCATTCCTCGCATCGTTAAGAAAATTAATAAGGCCAAACCCCCAATTAAACCAATCATACTTAGCATCTTATTTCCCCCTTTGTTGTCAAACTAAATTGCAAGCGGTTACATCTTTCTTTTACATCCTCCTTTCCCTTTTATTTATGCAAGGATCGTGCCAAACTGTTAATCCTTATTGTGATGTGATTTTATGACTATTTGTTGAACATTCTTTCCGGATTTCCGGACTGAACAGTCTATTAGATCTCAAAAATCATAGAATAGATTTCCAAAAAAACATGTCCTTTACCTGAATGGGCTTAATAAAATCATAGACAGAAAGAAGTCCAGAAATCTGGAACACATTCCGGATATCTGGACTACTCAAGCCCATATTTTTTTAATTTATCATACATAGTTGATTTACTAATTCCTAGTGCTTTAGCTGCCAAAAGTTTATCATGATTATACTTTACTAAGCTTTGCTGAAGAACTCTTCGCTCGGTTTCGTCCATTATTTCCTTTAGCTTCATTTTTCCAAGTGGGTAAACAGACGAGTCATGAATATAATCCGGTAAGGACTCCACTGTGATGATTTCTCCATTTGATAAGTGAATGGCCGCCTCCATCACATTTTCTAGCTCTCGGATATTTCCTGGCCAACTATACGTTTGAAGCAATTCAGAGACTTCTTCACTCACTCCATGTATTCTTTTCCCACTTTTTCTTGTAATCTTATTAATAAAGTAATCTAGTAAGATAGGGATATCTTCCATTCTTTCACGTAATGAGGGGACTTGAAAGGGAACGACATTAATCCGATAAAAAAGATCTTCCCGAAATCGTTTTTCCTCCATCATTTTTTCTAACGGACGGTTAGTCGCAGCAATAATCCGAACATCTACATTCATTGGCTTTAGTGCCCCAACACTTTCAATTTCTCCTTCCTGAAGTGCACGCAGCAACTTCACCTGCATATTTAATGGCATGTCGCCCACTTCGTCTAAGAAGAGAGTTCCTCCATCCGCTAGATGAAACTTTCCTTTTTTTCCACCTTTCTTTGCCCCTGTAAACGCGCCCTCCTCATAACCAAAAAGTTCAGATTCTAATAGATGCTCTGGGATGGCTGCACAATTGATCTTAACGAATGGCTGATGACTTCGATTGCTTAGCTGATGAATGCTGTGCGCAAAAAGCTCTTTTCCCGTACCGCTTTCTCCCCGAATTAGTATCGATATATCACTCGCTGCAATCATCTTGACCTTTTCTTTTAAGCTGACAATTTGCCTTGAAGTCCCTAGAATATCCTCTAATGAGTATTTCACACTTCGATCAAGATCTTGTATGTAACTTTGCATCTTTGAAAGCAAGCTCTTTACATGTGAGTTCATCTTCATCCATTCTTGTGTATCTCGAAAGAAAACGGTTCCAAATGCCCCGATCACTTCCCCTTTTGAAAAAATAGGAATACGATTCGCAATCATATAATTGCCTTTAATATACTGGAGATCTGCAATTTCTTCCTTTCCTGTGCTCGCTACAATATGCATTCTTGAATTCTCTATTACCTTTGAAACATG
This sequence comes from Robertmurraya sp., assembly GCF_036676585.1. Lineage (NCBI taxonomy): Bacteria > Bacillati > Bacillota > Bacilli > Caryophanales > Bacillaceae > Robertmurraya > Robertmurraya sp. The sequence continues at coordinate 26,855 of NZ_JAKFCQ010000085.1, read as the reverse complement.
AACCCCAATTACTTCATCTCTGTTCACGTCAAGAAACTCACAATAATTTTTATTTATATAAGTGATTAAGCCTTCCCTATCAACAACAACTAGCCACTCAAATGCATTTTCAACAATTGTTTCAATCGTATCCACTGAAAGCTTTGACAAGGCATGAATCATTAGATGGCTCCCCCGCTTTTTATTCCATTATCATATTTTTCAGATAATGGTGTAAAGCAAAAAAACTGATCGATTATCTCAATCAGTTCCCCCACCTAATTAGTGACTACTCCTCTTTAATCTCAAACTCCCCAATTCCTAGATCCGCATTCACCGTTATTGTGACGTCACTTTTGCCAAGCTTGTCATTTACGTAGACACCATCTCCCTCTGACGATAATCCTTCCACTGATCTTACTCCTAATCCTTTTTCCGAAATAACCTTTACCCCAACATCTTTAGGTAAAATCAATGTTGTTACGCCTACCCCCATATCCATATTTACATCAAAACTATTGTTCCAGTCTCCGCTTAAATCAACAGTAAGATCTCCAACACCGGCGTTAATTTGAAGGTCTTGAAGCTTTAATCCTGATAAGTTCAATGTACTAGCGGAAGCACCAGAGTTCACAATCAATTCCATTGGAACTTTATTCGTTGCCTTTAGATTCCATTCATTTTTTAGGCCGCCTTTATTTACATTGATATCTTCGCTCTTTGATTGGTCAATAGTTATTTCCCCTGTATCTCCGGTTAATTTATAGGAAACCTCAGGCTCTAACTCTTTATTGTTGTACTTCGCCACTCCAGTTACCCACTCCTTTGATCCTTGTTCCAGGGTTAATTCTCCCGCTCCCATGTTTACCTCAAGCTCTAGCTCTTCTGCTTTATCACTTTTAACCAATAGACTTTTTTCATAAGCATCTTTCCCAACTGCCAAAATATTACACCCTGCAAGCATAAGTGCTCCCGTAGCTACCACAACTCCATATATTAATTTTTTCATTTTTCTTCCTCCTTGAATTCTATACCTTGATTATAGAAGGACATTGAAAAAAAGTAGCGAGGCGCAAGCTTTAACTTCTCCTCGGACTTAAGGCGTAGAATCATCTGAGTAATACAAAAAACTAGCTCATTTTATAAGCTAGCTTGTTTGAATTGCATTTTTCTTGATTGAAGACTTCGATCATATATAAATGTGGTTACAATGGAGATCACAAATAATGTGATTAAGATTAACAACATCATCTGATGGCCATAAAAGTCTACGAGTATTCCTCCCAATAGTGGACCGATCATTCTGCCACCTGTTGCCGTACTATTGACGATTCCCTGATAAAATCCTTCTCTCCCCTTAGGAGCTAACTTATCAGCAATGGTTGGTACCGCCGGCCAGACAAGCATTTCACCAATCGTTAGAATGACCATTGCTGTCAGGAATCCAGAAAATTCATTTGCTACAGAAGCAACGACAAATGAAAGAATAAATATAAGAATACCTGTGATAATTTGCCCTTTGATTTGATGAGCAAATGGTTTCAACAATTTATTAATGATGGGCTGAGCAACAACTATCAACGCACCGTTTATAGTCCATAAAACACTGTATTGCTTTAATGAAATCCCAAGCTCCTGTGTGTGTGAAGCAATGGTAGACTGCCACTGTACATAACCAACCCAGCATAACAAATACCCGATACATAAAATCAAAAGTGCATATAGCTTTGCATGACTTTTCACTGAAGTAGATTGTTCTAAAATATTAGTCTGCTTACCACCACTATTACTTGATTGTATTCCACGATAACCAAACACAGCTATGAATAAAAAGAGAATATACATTAGTGTATTGGCGACAAAAATCCACTGAAAGGAATACGATGCAACCAGACCGCCAAGAGCAGCACCAATAGCTACCCCTAAATTTTGGGCCACATAAATAGCATTAAATGCACTTCTTCCTCCTTCTTTCCATACGGTTCCTGCCATTGCGTACATAGAAGGAAAAACGATTCCAGAACCAAAACCAATGATTGTTAAAAAGACAACATACATGGGCCACCCATGCCAAAAGGTAAGGCCTATAAGTGCGGCCACAGTAATCCCGATTCCAAGTAAAATGGCTTTATAACCACCAATTTTATCAAACAAAGCTCCACCAAATAAATTACCCGCTACACTTGCACCAGCGTTCAACATAAGAACAATCCCAGCCACCGTCAATGATTTTCCTAAGTGCTCATGGATGTAAATCGTGTTTAAAGGCCATAAAAAAGAAGAGCCGGTTACATTCACCGCCATCCCTATAATTAGTAACCATAGAGCTCTAGGCATGAAAAAACGCCCCTTTTCTTTGTTAGAAGTATTTACAATTTCGAGTCTAGAAATAATTTTAGTTGGTTCGTAAGGAAACATCAATCATTTTCTATTGACAAAAAGAGAGTAAAAATATTCAATCAATTCTTAACAAAAAATAAGAGTCCCAACGACTGTGGGACTCTTATCATATTAAGAGCTCTGCTCTGGTTCTGGATGAAATTTAGATTTCACAGGCTGGCCGCCACTGTTTTCATACTTCTTTTTTGATGCTTTGACCTGATCGTAATCAGATCCAAGCTCTACGTCTTGATTGTTGATTCCGTTTCTTGTTTTTTGTTCAGGGTTGTTTTGTTTTGAACGCTTTTTCATGCTTCTCCCCCTATCGATCAAGTAACGTCATTTGGTTTTGGAGCTGCTGAATTTGCAGCCTCATACGGTGTAACTCTTCTCGTTGTACCTCATTTGCACTTAATGCCATTTTTGCGACATCATTGTATGCATCCTCAAGCTCTCTCATAGCAATATCAAGGTTCTCATCGTTATAATGATCCTGTTTACTGCTTACGATATACTGCGTCTCTGCATTTCGGAGAACCGCATTACATTTCTCAAAGAGGTTATTCATGGATTCATGAGTTGCCATTCTTAAAGCCCCCCTATTCTTCTGACAAGAAGCAATATGCTTCATATGTAGTTTGTGCAAATACCCCTTTTCTTACAACTTCTCTCTAGTGGCAGAACTCACCAATCATTTATTCAGTTGGTTGTCCACCCTTTTTCTGATAAAATGAGAATACTTTGATTGTAAGGAGATTACGTAGGTGAGTAAGTTACATCCTTTTTTATATGCATCAGATAATAAGCGATATCATACATGGAATTACCACTTAAGAAAAACCTTTGGACATAAAGTTTTTAAAGTAGCACTTGATGGAGGCTTTGATTGTCCAAACCGAGACGGCACTGTTGCTTATGGGGGCTGTACCTTTTGTAGCGCAGCAGGCTCAGGAGACTTCGCAGGAAATAGAGTAGATGATTTAACGACACAGTTCCAACATATAAAAGAGAAAATGCACTCAAAATGGAAAGATGGCAAGTATATGGCTTATTTTCAAGCCTATACGAACACACATGGGCCAATTGAGGAATTAAAAGAAAAATTCGAAAGTGTCCTTTCACAAGAAGGCGTTGTAGGTATATCTATAGCTACAAGACCTGATTGTCTACCTGACGAGGTGGTTGAGTATTTAGCTGAACTCAATAAGAGAACCTACTTATGGGTAGAGTTAGGTCTTCAAACCGTTCATGAACGAACAGCACTATTGATAAACAGAGCTCATGATTACCAATGTTACGTGGAGGGAGTAAACAAGCTTCGCAAGCATAATATTCGAATTTGCTCACATATTATTAATGGGTTGCCACTTGAGTCATATGACATGATGATGACAACAGCAAAAGAAGTGGCAAAGCTGGACGTACAAGGAATTAAGATTCATTTATTACACCTTTTAAAGGGAACACCTATGGTAAAGCAATATGAAAAGGGAATGCTTGAATTTCTTTCTTTTGAAAACTACGTAAGCTTAGTATGTGACCAATTAGAAATTTTACCACCTGAAATGATTGTCCATCGAATTACGGGGGATGGACCGATTGATTTAATGATCGGACCCATGTGGAGCGTGAATAAATGGGAAGTATTAAATGCGATTGACGCTGAACTCAAAAGACGAGACAGCTGGCAAGGGAAGTTCTATCGTGTGGAGGCCAGCAGCTTATGAAGCTAGAGAGAATTTTGCCCTTTGCGAGAAGCTTGCTAGAAAAGGCATTTCTCAAGGATACCGTAGCAGTAGATGCTACTTTAGGAAATGGACATGATACTTATTTTTTAGCAAAGCTCACAAGCGCTGGCGGACATGTGTATGGTTTTGATATTCAAGAACAAGCCATTCAAGCGACTAAAGAGCGCCTAGCGGAGGAAAACCTTTCAGATCGCGTCACCCTAATCCATCGTGGACATGAAGAGTTGAATGCCTTCATTCCAGAATCAGCAAAAGGAAGAATAACAGCAGCGATCTTCAACTTAGGATATCTTCCTGGCGGAGACAAGAGCATTGTTACAAAACCTGAAACTACTATCTCTGCAATTGAGCAGCTATTAGACCTTTTAGCTGTTGAGGGGATCATTGTCCTTGTCATTTATCATGGGCATGAAGAAGGTGCGATTGAACGGGATAAACTTTTACAATATGTGAAAGAGTTAGACCAACAAAAGGCGCATGTCCTTCGTTATCAGTTTGAAAATCAAAAAAACAATGCCCCATTTATCATTGCTATTGAAAAACGATCATAAAAAAACAGTCTGAAATTTGATTTCAGACTGTTTTACTGTGTACGCGTTCGAAATATATTCCATTTTTGCACGGAGCGATACAAACGCCCATTAATATAGAAAAATAAACCTACAGGACCTGAATTCCAGATCATTGTTCGAGAAAGTTTTCTTACTCCTCTTTGATTACGTACTTTATCATCTGATAAATATATACCTACTAAGCCTCGGTTAATCAACTGATGAAATCTTTTATACGGCAGATTTTCAATGTGGCGATCTGCTTCATTTACAAAATGATTGAGTCGTTCAAACAGCGCTTTTTCATCTTTATAGTAAAAACAAAAATTAAGATCTCCACCATCTAAATCCTCTTCTTGGTCAATAAAGTAATCCAGAAGAATATGTAATCCTTGTACATAAGGGAAATAACCTTCACGAATAGAATTCGCATGGTGATGAGTAAATCCTTCGCTCATAGCAAATGAAACAAGGCAGAAAATTCCTAATGTAGAACCAGAGCAAGCAGAAAATTCATACCACTCCATTTCAGGTATTTTGCTTCTATGCTTACCAAACCAATTTTTGAGCCGGGGAATTCGTTCTTCGTGTTGAACATGCTTATGAATTTGTAAATCGCAATAATAACGGCATAACTCAAGCAAATGCTCCCGAATCATTTCGTAATTATCTAACCCTGCAAGGACCTCCTGACAGGTTGCCACTAGATCATGTAAATACCCTCCATCATCTTGGTCTTCGCGATGCTCATAATAATTTTTCTGCTCTTTCCCAACAGTGAGAGCATGTTCCATTGATTCATGCAACGTCGCAAAATCGATCGGGTCAAGAGAAGTACTCCGGTCACATAAATTGTCTAAATAATCACTAATTGTCTGATAAGCAACGATAAAGCGAATCGCTTCTTCATAGCGGTCCATTCCCATTAAAGAAAGAATTCCACCGCCTTCACAATGAAACGCTTTGTGTTCAATGCTAGCTAGCGCTTGCTTCCGAAGTTCTAGATTCGGTATTTCTTCCGCTCGCGCCTTCCAACCCTTCAGTTCTCTATGAACAGCAGGTAGAACCTTCCTATACACTTCCGTCATTAAGCTGATGGGCATTGTTGGAACACTCATTCATTTCACCTCACTCACACAATATATCCTAGTCCTTTTAATTGACCTTCCACGAAATCTTTAACATATATAAATACTTCTTCCCGTTCTGGTTCATTAAACACTTCATGATAGCATTTTGGCCATTCCTTGAAACGTTTTTCCGATAAAGGGACAGAGTTGAACCAATTTCTTACTTTCTCTTTATCTACGACCCTGTCATCCCCACTTTGAACGACCAATAATGGTGTGTCCTGAGTTCTTTTAATCATTGCGAATGCATTCTTCATCGCTTCTTCTAGCTCACGATACCAGCGTACAGATATCTTTTTTACATATAAAGTGTCTTTAAGGTCCAACTCTCTTACATCTTCATTTCTCGTCACCATGTCTAAAGAAATTCCTGAAGATACTCGTAAGGCTGGGAACACTTTATTTAAAATAAAGGTTGCCGCGTGTAAGATTGGAGAAGGCTTGTTCACTAAACCTAAGCAAGGAGATGAAAGAATGACACCAGCTACATTTAATCTCTCTTTTTGTAGAAGTCTTAGTGAAATCAGTCCTCCCATGCTGTGACCAATTAAGAATACAGGCAAATCAAATTGATACGATGCATCAATCCACTTTTTTACTTCATCCACGTATTCTTCAAATGAATCGATATGCCCTCTTCTTGATCTTGTCGTTAATCCATGACCAGGCAAATCACCCATGACGACATGAAAGCCCGAATTTCTCCACTGCTCAATAAGCCAACCGTATCTTCTATGATGCTCCATCGCCCCATGAACGATAACAATAACTGCTTTAGCATTCCCTTCTGCTTCCCATTTCCACATATGTATTGCCCCTTCTAAAAAAGTATAAGAAAATATTATGTAAATTCGTTATAGTAAATATATATGATTACATTACATAAAGGAGGATGTTTATGATTTATCCTTATCATGATAAAACCCCGAGAATTGCCGAAACTGCGTACCTTGCCGAATATACAACGGTAACCGGAGATGTTGTCATTGGTGAACAAACAAGCATATGGTTCGGTACTGTTATCCGCGGAGATGTTGCCCCAACAATAATAGGGGACCGCGTGAACATTCAGGATAACTCTATTTTACACCAAAGTCCAAATAATCCGCTCATAATTGAAGACGAAGTCACCATCGGTCACCAAGTTATTTTGCATAGCTGCGTCATCCGAAAGAAAGCTTTAGTTGGAATGGGTTCTATTATACTAGATCAGGCAGAAATTGGCGAAGGTGCATTCATTGGAGCCGGAAGTTTAGTTCCTCAAGGAAAGAAAATCCCACCGAACACTCTTGCGTTTGGTCGCCCTGCCAAGGTGATTCGCGAGTTAACTGAGGAAGATATTAAGGATCGTGACAGAATCATGAACCAGTACGTAGAAAAAGGACAATACTACAAATCGATACAAAAATAAGAATTCTTAAAAAATATCTTGAAACTAGAAGAAATATGCCGATATAACTAGAAATAGAATGCTTAACTACATGTTGTATCGGTGGTGCCCATGACTACACTAATCATATTAATAGGGATTTTAACCATCCTACTATTTATTTTCACACGTCTTATAAAGAAAAGTCCTTCTCTTAAAACTTCTTTTTCAATTATTGGAATGGTTTTACTAGGGTTCTTCATCTTATTTATTGCACAAACTCCAAATATTGCGGAAGCCGTAGGTCGAATGAAGACCTGGGTACAAGCCCCTTTACGTTCGACGAACACTTTTATCGATGATAGGGTTGACCTTACGATTATTCCGTTAGAACAAACCGTTCTCTTAGATGCACCGGTCATCAACCAACTACCTGAACTTCCACGCGGTTGTGAAGTTACGAGTTTAGCCATGCTATTACAATACGCAAATATTTCAGTAGATAAGATGACTCTTGCTAAAGAAATCAAAAAAGACACTACAGCGTACAAGGTCTCCGGTGGAAAAGTTTACTACGGTCATCCTAATGATGGATTTGTAGGGAGCATGTATACAAAAGAACTACCTGGTTTAGGCGTGTACCATAAACCCATTAAAGAACTAGCTGAAAAATATTTACCTGGACAAATTAAAGATTTAAGCGGTTCACCTTTTAATGAATTAAAGATACACCTTTCTGACAAACGTCCTGTCTGGGTGATCACCAACACCTCTTATAAAAAGCTGTCATCCAACCAATTTGTGACCTGGCACACTCCAAGTGGTGTTATTGATATTACCTACAAAGAACACTCTGTTTTATTAACAGGCTTTGATAACGATTTTGTATACTTTAACGACCCATTAACAGGGGAAAAAAATAAAAAAGCACCCATAATGGATTTTGAAGAATCCTGGGTGCAAATGGGGAGTCAGGCAATTACCTACCTCCCTCGCTAATTAGCTTTGTAATACTTTTTCCGCTAGGTATTCCTTCTCGAAGGAATACTTTTTTTCTACATACACCTGATGCCATACCATAAACATGAGCACCGTCCAGATCTTTCTGCTATTATCAGCTTTCCCTTGGCAGTGGTCCTCAAGCAATTGAAGCACATACGTCTTATTTAATAAATAATCTGTATCACTTTCTCTTATAATTGTCTTCGCCCACTCATTCATCTCAGCCTTTAACCAGTGACGAATTGGAACAGGGAAGCCAAGCTTTTTACGATTAAGAACATGTTCTGGTACAATTCCTTCTGCTGCTTTCCTAAGAACGTACTTCGTTGTTCCATTAGCTGTTTTTAAACTCGTTGGAATTTTAGAAGCAACCTCAAAAACAGCTTTATCTAAAAATGGGACACGAAGCTCTAACGAATGAGCCATCGTCATTTTGTCAGCCTTTAATAAAATATCTCCACGCATCCATGTGTGAATATCAATATACTGCATACGGTCAACCGGGTCGTAGCCTTCACTTTCTTTATATAGAGGCTTTGTGATATTGGTGAAATCTAAACCTTTGTTATACGTATTTAGAAGATCGCTCTTTTCAAGCTCACTAAACATCTTTGCATTTCCGATATAACGTTCTTCTAAAGGAGTCAAACCACGTTCAATAAAGCTCTTCCCACGCATACCTTCTGGCATGATTTTCGCTAGTAAACGTAAAAATGCTTTTCCAACCTGTGGAATTTTATTAAACACATCTAGACTCTGAGGCTCTCTATAAATATTGTAGCCACCAAATAGCTCATCTGCACCTTCTCCAGATAGAACCACCGTAACGTGCTTACGGGCTTCACGTGCCACAAAATATAAAGGTACACATGCAGGGTCTGCAAGCGGATCGTCCATATGCCACATAATCTTCGGTACTTCATTCATATACTCTTCTGGAGTAATGATATAGCTAATATTTTCTACTCCAAGCTTATCAGCCGTTTCCTTAGCAACATCAATCTCACTAAACCCATTATGATCAAAACCTACAGAAAATGTCTTAATCGCCGGATGAAATTCTTTTGCAATGGAAGCAATGATCGAAGAGTCAATTCCACCAGAAAGGAACGAACCTACAGGCACATCACTTCTCATATGAATTTTGACAGAATCAAAAAGAACATCTTTAATTTCCTTTACAAAATCACTCTCTGATTTTCTTACTGGGTGGAAATGAGCCTTCCAATAACGCTTAATTTCCATTTCAGATCCGATTTTCTTTGTAAAGTAGTGCCCTGGTTCTAATTTTGAAATACCTTCTGACATCGTATAAGGCTCAGGAACAAACTGATACGTTAAGTAATACTGCAAAGAATCATAGTTTAATACATCGTTCTGCAGTGCGAGTAAAATACTCTTTTTCTCAGATGCAAAGAATGTCTTTTCCCCGTCATCAAAATAGAAGAAAGGCTTAATGCCGAATGGATCACGTGCTCCATAAAGCGTCTTTTCAACCTTATCCCAAATAACAAAAGCAAACATTCCACGAAGCTTCTCCACCGCTTTTTCCTTCAGATGGCTATATAGGGCAATAATTACTTCTGTATCGGAGCTTGTTGCAAAGGTTATTCCTTCTGCCAATAGTTCTTCTCTCAACTCAACATAGTTATAGATTTCACCGTTAAAAATAATCCAGTATCTTTCGTTTTCAAAATGAAGGGGTTGATGCCCACTTTCTATATCAATGATACTTAAACGACGAAACCCAAATTGAACATGAGAATCATAAAAATATCCGTCATCATCAGGTCCGCGATGTGTAATCACATTATTCATATTTTCAAATTGTTGTTTTTGTCCATCACTAAACACTTGCGATTTGTCATGAACACATCCAATAAAACCACACATGTATGTAACTCACCTACTCCGTTCTTACGAGTTTAATCTTCCATTCAGAAAGAATACCTATTAATACTACCATTAAAATTATCGAATCGCACTGTCTAATTGACCATTTCCTAAAAATTCAAGCTTACTACCCATTGTTTACATTCATTTTTGCTTCTAAACCACCATACCCTTATAGACGTAAAGAAAAACCGGGAGTTACAAATTTTCTGTAACTCCCGGCTAATTTATTCTATTGAATTATCTTTCAAGAGCTTCCTTACGAAGCGTGTCAGCTTTATCTGTACGCTCCCATGGAAGATCTACATCTGTACGCCCAAAGTGACCATAAGCAGCAGTTTGCTTATAGATAGGACGTCTTAAATCAAGCATTTTAATGATTCCAGCTGGACGAAGATCGAAGTTATTACGTACAACTTCAATAAGAACTTCTTCACTTACTTCGCTAGTACCAAATGTATCAATAGAGATAGATACTGGATGTGCAACACCGATTGCGTATGCAAGCTGTACTTCCACTTTATCTGCTAAACCTGCAGCAACAAGATTCTTTGCTACATAACGAGCAGCGTACGCAGCTGAACGGTCAACCTTTGTAGGATCCTTACCAGAGAATGCACCGCCACCGTGACGAGCATAACCACCGTACGTATCTACAATAATCTTACGTCCTGTTAATCCAGCGTCACCTTGTGGTCCACCGATAACGAAACGACCAGTTGGGTTAATGAAATACTTTGTATTTTCATCAATTAACTCTTCTGGTACAACAGGGTTAATAACATACTCTTTAAGATTACGTTGAATTTGCTCCAAAGTTACTTCAGGATGGTGCTGTGTTGAAATAACAATTGTATCAATACGAACTGGCTTATTATTTTCATCGTATTCAACTGTAACCTGAGTTTTTCCATCAGGACGAAGGTAAGGAAGAATATCCTCCTTACGAACTTCAGTTAGTCTGCGAGCTAGTTTATGTGCTAAAGAAATCGGAAGAGGCATAAGCTCTTTTGTCTCGTTACAAGCAAAACCAAACATTAACCCTTGGTCTCCTGCTCCAATTGCATCGATTTCTTCATCAGACATAGATCCTTCACGTGCTTCTAATGCTTGGTCAACCCCCATTGCAATATCAGCTGATTGCTCATCAATAGAAGTTAAAACCGCACATGTTTCTGAATCGAAACCATATTTAGCACGAGTGTACCCAATTTCCTTAATTGTTTCACGAACAATCTTTGGAATATCTACGTATGTAGAGGTTGTAATTTCCCCAGCAACTAATACTAAACCTGTTGTTACTGACGTTTCTGCAGCAACACGAGCATTTGCGTCTTTTGCTAAAATAGCATCTAAAATTGAGTCTGAAATTTGGTCACTGATTTTATCTGGATGACCTTCAGTAACTGACTCGGATGTAAATAAACGACGTTTTTTTGACATCTCCTGACCTCCTATTTATTTATACTTGAGAAAAAGGTATGCTTATTATATCAACATAAACAAAACCTTCCATTTGATACGGAACTCATTCCCTAAGTAGTATGAAATAAACATGCCATTTTTATTATGAAGGTTTGAAAAATTACCCACCCAAATAAAAACTTTATGCAAAATAAAAAACCTTCCCTGCTTGAGGAAAGGGTGATAGCAAAGTAATTTGCGCCTTTCGCTCTTATCGTTCAAGGACTAAAATCCTTGCCTCAGGTTAGCACCTTCTCTTTTATATTAATTACAGTTATCGTAATTAATTATTAAAGCAGGTTGCTGGGTTTCATAGGGCCTGTCCCTCCACCAGCTCGGGATAAGAGAGTATCCGTTCAATGTAGAATAATACCGTATCACGTCAAATACTGTCAACATCTTTATGAAAAATAGTTAGTTCATTCTTCAAATAATGAGCAATTGTTATCTTCACATTTCCTTTTATTGAGTTTGTAACGATTTTTTGCTATTAGTCGGTAAACCCGATTTCCAATTAAATGTACGAAAGGGAGGTGAAGCACTAACCCGAACAAGCATGTAATAGGAGAAAGAAGCAATAGCCTTCTTACAGCCCAATATCCTATAAGTACCTTTCCATCTGGATTAATCACATGAATTTCCCTTCTAAGATCCACTGCCTTGAACTGAGGGCTAAAACCTTTTCTCTCATATTCCTGAAGAGACATCCACGTCACCTTTTTTCCAATATCAAGCTTTTGAAAGAGCCTTTTGGTGTTCTGACATAATGAACATTGAGCATCAAATAATGCGATCATTTCCATTTGAATTTGTCCCTTCTTTTAATAGTATAGACTATTAACTCGGATTCTTGTTTTTATGAAATAAAAAGGCTATAAAATAGGTCAAATAAGATGTTTTTCCTTGCACCCTCTAATATTTTTATAAATAGTATAGACTAATTAAGTTAATGTGTTATACTAATTAAAAATAACAAATAAAGGTAGGTAGTCATCAGATGAACTCTGTCCGTATTTCTAACCAATTAAGTGAATTGTTAGCCTCTGGTCATGTGCATGTGCAACTATCTGTACCACAATTAGTCGAAAAGGTTCTTACTAGAAACGAAGGAGTCTTGACTTCGACTGGAGCTGTTCGAGCAACAACAGGAAAATATACTGGTCGGTCTCCAAAAGACAAATACATTGTTGAAGAAGCTTCCACAAAGGACAAGATTGACTGGGGAGCGGTTAACCAACCAATCTCTCCAGAAGTGTTTGATCGTTTATATAATAAAGTACTAAGTTACTTGAAAGATAGAGATGAGCTGTTTGTTTTCAAAGGGTTTGCTGGTGCAGATAAGAAACATCGCCTTCCCATACAAGTGATAAATGAGTTTGCTTGGCATAATCTATTTGCCCACCAGTTATTCATTAGACCAACAGCAGAAGAGCTTTTGACTCATGAGGAACAATTCACAGTCATATCGGCTCCAAACTTTAAAGCAGACCCTATTATTGATGGAACAAAGTCTGAGACTTTTATCATTGTCTCCTTTGAAAGAAAGACGGTATTAATCGGTGGTACAGAATATGCAGGAGAAATGAAGAAGTCTATTTTCTCCATCATGAATTACTTACTGCCTGAAAATAATATTCTCCCTATGCACTGCTCAGCAAATGTCGGCGTTGAAGGAGATGTTGCTTTATTCTTCGGTTTATCAGGTACAGGTAAAACAACCTTATCTGCTGATGCGAATCGACGCCTAATCGGAGATGATGAACACGGCTGGTCAGCTAACGGTGTCTTTAATATTGAAGGAGGCTGCTACGCTAAGTGCATTAACCTTTCAAGAGAAAAGGAGCCTCAAATCTTCGACGCGATTCATTTTGGATCTGTGTTAGAGAATGTCGTGCTGAATAAGGAAACACGAGTCGCTGACTATGATGATGGAACATTAACTGAGAATACACGTGCTGCTTATCCTATCCAATCTATTAGTAATATCGTGGATCCAAGTGTCGCTGGTCATCCTAATACTATTATATTCCTAACAGCAGATGCTTTTGGGGTGTTGCCTCCTATTGCAAAGCTATCTAAGGAACAAGCAATGTACCATTTCTTAAGCGGATACACATCAAAACTCGCTGGTACGGAACAAGGAATCACTTCACCACAAGCAACATTTTCAACTTGCTTCGGCTCTCCTTTCCTACCATTAGAAGCAACTCGCTATGCTGAAATGCTAGGATCCAAGATTGACGAGCATAACGCGAAAGTTTATCTAGTAAATACAGGCTGGACTGGTGGCGAGTATGGAGTCGGAAGTAGAATGAAGCTATCATACACCCGCTCCATGGTACAGGCAGCTCTCGAAGGGGAACTAAACCATGTAGAAACATGTAAAGATCCTATTTTCGGATTGGAGATCCCCCTTCATGTTCCTGGTGTTCCGGATGATGTTCTTCAACCAAACCGAACATGGGCTGTCCAAGAGGCGTACCAGATTAAAGCGAACGAATTAGCCACTAAGTTCAAAGATAACTTCAAAAAATTTGCAAATGTTTCAGCACAGATTATCGAAAAAGGCGGTCCTTTAGTATAACTTTAAAAAAGAGCGTAATCAGTCGATTACGCTCTTTTAATTGGATGAATGCAAGGAGATCAATTGATACTCGATCGTCGTTTTTTCACCTTCTAAGATCACTTTTTTAATTTTTGCCATGCCACTAACTTCCCCATCAATCGTTCTTCTTACCTCAAGAGGAATGTCTATTGGATATATGCGATATCCTTCTTTGGTTAGTGTAAATAGGTTTTCCTCTAGTCGCTTTTCTCTACCCTTAGTAACAATCATTGTATTAAACTCTAATGGCATACCCATAATTCTCCACTCCTTTTCTTATATTTTATCATTATTATGACTGTTTTTTCATCCATTGAGTTAACTCTGCAACGACTTTTCGGTTAATACTTGGAGGAAAATAATGTGTCAACTCCTCAAAATACCAACTCTCCACTGGATGACGTATATCCTTTAACCTCTCTTCCAATCTTCGCGCATGGTCCACACTTACATTTTGATCCTTCGATCCATGAATGATTAAAGTTGGACATCGTAATTGTTCAATATCATACAATGGAGTCCGAAATTTATATCTTTCTGGATATTTCGTCGGTGTACCACCAATGACTCTCTTCATCATCCTTCTCAAATCTTCTCTTTCCATATATGTAAGATTCATATCACTTACTCCACCCCAGGTGACGAGAGAGGCCGTATCAGGAAACTTAATGGCAGTTAATAATGCCATCACCCCACCACGAGAAAATCCAAATACATGTACCCTTTTCACTCTTGAATGCTGCTGTAAGATACGATACCCTGCAAATGCATCTTCTCGATCATCTCCAGCAAAATCTTCATTTCCTTCTCCTCCTTGATTTCCTCGGTAGTAAGGGGCAAATACAATAAAGCCTTCACTAGCAAATTGAACCAACCTAGATGGCCTTACCTTTCCTACACTTTTTATTCCACCCCTTAAATATAAAAAACCATCTAACGCTTTCTCTCCTTTAGGTTCTGCTAACATTCCTTTCACCTTAAATCCATCCGAATAATACGTTACTATCGATAACTCCACATGTGGATGAGGCGAAGGAAACCTCTCCATATCAACAATTTCTAGAGTATACATACCTTCTATCACACTCCCTTACACATGTTTTTCATCTAGGCATTCACACATTTTTTTCGACTTCATACGATATGTTAGGCTCCCAAACCGTTCACATAAAAAAGTTTATCTATTAAGGAGGTTATCCATAAAATGAAAAAGTCATTTAAGATTTTCTTTTCCATGTTCCTAGTCGTCATTCTCATTATACCGATTGCTGCCTGCAGCAAGGAAGAAGTCCAAAAAGTACGCATTGGTGAAGTAACCCGTTCCATTTTCTATGCACCTGAATATGTTGCCATAGAAAAAGGTTTTTTTGAAGAAGAAGGATTAGATGTTGAGCTAACAACTACCTCAGGTGGAGACAAGACAATGACTGCCCTGTTATCAAATAGTATTGATGTTGCTCTTGTTGGTTCTGAAACATCTATTTACGTTTATGCTCAAGAAGCTAATGATCCCGTCATCAACTTTGCCCAGCTAACACAAACAGATGGAACTTTCCTTGTATCTCGTGAAAAAATTGAGAATTTTTCGTGGGATATGTTGAAGGGATCCACCTTTTTAGGTCAAAGAAAAGGCGGTATGCCACAAATGGTTGGGGAATTCGTTCTAAAACAGCACGGTATTGATCCACACAACGACCTGAACCTGATCCAAAATATTGATTTTGCCAATATTTCCAGTGCCTTTGCGTCTGGAACTGGCGACTTTGTTCAGCTTTTCGAACCAACCGCGAGTGTGTTTGAAAAGGAAGGAAGAGGTCATATTGTCGCTTCATTTGGAACAGAGTCAGGCATGGTACCATATACAACATTTATGTCAAAAGAAAGCTATATGACGGAAAACAAAGAAACCGTTGAAAAATTTGCAAGAGCTATTTATAAAGCGCAAAAATGGGTAGCAGAAAATTCTGCAAAGGATATCGCTGAAGCCATTTCTCCTTACTTCGAGGATACCGACTTAACTTTAATTGAGACGGTGGTTGACCGATACAAGAGCCAGGGCTCTTACGCAACAAATCCAGTGCTTGACGAAGCAGAGTGGGAGAACCTTCAAAATATTATGGATGAAGCAGGAGAGTTACCTAAGAGAGTGGATCACAGTGTCCTTGTAAATACCCTAATTGCTGAAGAGGTAATGAAATAAAATTATTAAATTTCGAGGTGGCCGACTATGAGCTTATTGAAGCTAGAACATATTCATCACACATATTTTACTAAGACCTCTGCTACAACGGCCCTCTCCGACATTTCACTCGAAGTCGAGGAAGGAGAATTCATTTCCTTCCTTGGTCCGAGCGGATGCGGAAAAACAACCCTACTTTCAATCATAGCGGGATTATTTCAACCAACAGAGGGGACCATCCTGCTTGAGAATCGTTCTGTTAACAAATCTAAGAAAAAGATCGGTTATATGCTACAGCAAGATTATTTATTTCCTTGGAAAACCATCGAGGAAAATATATTGCTTGGTTTAAAAATTTTTGGAATTGAAGACAGTGCTAAGAAGGAATATGCCTTTTCTCTTCTTGAAGAAATGGGATTAAAGGGCTATGAAAAACAATATCCGAAGCAACTCTCTGGTGGAATGAGACAAAGGGTTGCACTAGTTAGAACTTTAGTAACGGAACCGAAACTGCTTATGCTAGATGAACCATTTTCTGCATTAGATTATCAAACAAAGCTTCGACTCGAGGATCTTGTGTCTGAGACATTAAAATCCTTCGGAAAAACAGCTATCCTTGTCACACATGATATTGGAGAAGCAATCGCCATGAGTGATCGAATTTATTTATTTTCTGCTCGTCCTGGGCAAATTCACAAGTCATTTGAGGTTCCAAAGGTGTTAAGAGAACTCTCTCCTTTTCAAGCTAGAAATCACGAAAATTATACTCAGCTATTCCAAGAGATATGGAAGGAGTTGGAATCCCTTGAATCATAAGCAACCAGTAGAACTCCTTCATAACAATTATATTAAAAAGCTCACCTATGAGAAGAGATGGGTTCGTTTTTACCAATTTGTCATCTTCTTTGTATTTTTCCTAGGTTGGGAGATTGCGAGCAAGAAACAATGGATTGACCCATTAATCTTTAGTGCACCTTCAAAAGTATGGGATTTATTCATTAAAAAGATCCAAGATGGTACCCTTATGGTAGACCTAGGCTACACCTTATCAGAAACCGTTCTTGGTTTTATTTTAGGAACACTGCTTGGAACCATTCTGGCTGCCATTCTCTGGTGGTCACCCTTCCTGTCAAAGGTACTTGACCCCTATTTAGTGATTTTAAATGCCATGCCAAAGGTTGCCTTAGGTCCGATTTTAATCGTTGCACTCGGTCCGAGTATGACTTCTATTATTGCGATGGGTGCGATCATCTCGGTCATCATCACGACCATTGTCGTTTATACCGCCTTTAAAGAAGTGGACCCCAATTATATTAAGGTACTACAAACATTTGGTGCCACCAGATCCCAATGCTTTAAAGAGGCCATACTTCCAGCTTGTTTCCCTACGATCATTTCAACACTTAAGGTGAATGTTGGACTCTCATGGGTTGGGGTCATCGTTGGAGAATTTCTCGTTTCGTCTAAAGGATTGGGTTACATGATTATTTATGGGTTTCAAGTATTTAATTTCACCCTTGTACTGCTCTCCTTACTTGTCATTGCCGTATTCGCGACTATCATGTACCAGTTGGTTGAACTGTTAGAAAGAAAATTAATTAAAAGTAATTAAAAGAGGCGAAGGAATATCCTTGCCTCTTTTTTACAGCAAATGTGTTTGTATGTAATGCAAACTCTTTTCAACCACAGAATCCTTCATAATAAAACTATATTCATCACTCAATCGATCACTTAGGTGAGGATCATCAATGAATACCGGCCCGTCCGTTTCTAGAAAGTCATCTTTCCTTATCAGTTCCTTTATCTCTCCGTAGAAGATGGCTTTTACAAATCTCTCATCATCATTACGAACTTCATAATGACCAATTTTCATTAACTTATTTAATAACCCACCAGTCTCTTCGAATACTTCCCGGGTAGCAGCCTCCTCTAACGTTTCCCCATGTTCCACTTTTCCACCAGGAAATTCTAGACCTCTTTCTTTATGCTTAGTCAGTACCCACCCATTTTTATATTTACTTAGAATAAGAACATGTTTTACAACAGTGCCAAACTTATTTTCTCCAAATGAAAGCAACACCTGTGCTCCCAAATGGTCCCTAAACATCTCCATGAACCCTTCACCCTTAATTTTCTATTTATTTACATAATAGCTGAAACCAATTGTTTTTCCAATCGTATATATTCCGAAGAGATATAGGAGGGATAAAATGAAAAAGTTCATGAAACCATTCGTTACCTTATTGCTAGTATTATTACTTGCAGCATGTTCACAAACAGCCACACCAACAGGAAACAATGAAAAAGAGAGTAGCAGCAAAGGAACAAATTCAGAATTAACTCTTGAACAAGTGTTTGAGAAGTCGTTGAAAGCCTCTGAGGAACTACAAAGTTTCTCCGTTGACATGGATTTGAGCCAAGAGATAACCGCAGCACAAGAAGAAGCGATGAAGATTCAATCATCCATTACAATGGATGTTGTTACAGAACCAATGGCGTTTTACCAAAAAATGAATATGACAATGGGAGGTACTTCTGAAAGCTTTGCAACAGAAGCATACTTTTCAAAGGACGGAATGTTTATGTCAGATCCAACCACCAATACTTGGATGAAGTTCCCAAGCGAGATGTCCGATCAATTACTACAACTATCTGACCAACAAACAAATCCTGCGGAAGAACTAAAAAAACTTAAGGATTATGTAAGTGATTTTTCTTTTGAACAAGATAATAATAATTACATCTTAACTCTACAGGCTTCTGGGGAAGATCTTAGTGAATTTATTAAAGAGGCGGCCATGGAAGGAATGCCTGCTGAGCTGACTGCCGACCCTGCAATTTTTGATGCGATGAAAATTAATGATGCAAAATTTGTGTACCATATTGATAAAGAAACGTTTTATCCTGTAAAGACCGATGTATATATGGATATGGAAATCTCAGCAGAGGGTGAAACTGTACACATGATTCAAGACATGAAAGGAACATACAACAAATTTAACGAAGTAAATACGATTACCATTCCAAAAGAAGTGTTAGATACTGCTACAGAAATGGATATGTAAGAAAAGCGTAAGCGCCCTGGTCAGCGCACGACAGGCCTGGAGCGCTCCAACTGAGATAAAGGAAACAAGAAGAGCCAGAGGCGCATTCGTGCTTGACTTATCGTAGGGCGGAGAGCGAAGGACACTAGGCGCTAGGGCGCTGGAGCTAGACAATTCTCAAAGTCGAAAATCTTATACTTCCTTATCTTTTAAAATAGACAAACCGCTTTCGAATTACGTTAGCGGTTTGTTGTTTAATATACCCATAGACTCAATATGCTTTTTAGCTTCTTCGTCCCCGAGATTATAGATCATGTTATACACTTGAACGGTAACAGAATCATAGGCATCATTTTCTCTGTCATGATGATATTGAACATATGGAACGTGTGCACGGAAAAAGTTTTCCCAGTCATTTGCATGATTTTGATCAAAATATTCACGAAGCTGAATGATCTCATCATCTGTGGCTTCAATTTTAAAATTCCAAGGAGAGCTCGTTCTACTTTGGGAGATTTCTCCTGTACTAACCGTAATATAGTATGTCTTTTTCTCATTATTCATGGCCCACACTCCCTTTTTTATTATAATTTGCACAAGGATATGATTTATTCCCTTTTTCCCAACACCTTATTGAAGAAAATTAAAGAATAGTTTACATATTTACGGGTATTGCTGAAGTATAATGATAACAATACCTTTATAATAAAAATAAGGGAGGTGAAAATCGTGAAGCTTGTAGATGAAATATATGAGTTTTATCGGCACAAGTTAACAGGTGATGAAGAAGATATTGATATGCTTGCTTTTGCCTTTTTAGAGGAGTTAACACAAGAGGATTTGCTTAATATTATTAAAGATCTCGATAAGCAGGAATTGTACGATTTAGTTGGGGTGTATCTAATTGAAGGATTGAAAGGGAAATTTGCACAAGAAGAATACGGCCAACGGAAAATTCCTAACTTCCAACAACGGAACTTTCACTAACGGTACATAGAAGAAAACAAAAGCACATATACAGAAGCTGACTATAACTAGTCAGCTTCCTTTATTTTACTCTATATAGATTCTGCAACAATAACTGACCAACCTTTACCTTTATAGGCATTATATCCTTCAGTTAACGAGTATGCGAAAATTTGATTATCCTCAATCGTATACCCTCGAGTTTCTCTTCCTGATAAAATATTCTGGACAGCTTTTAAATGAGTGAGCTTTGTTTTTAAAATTTCGGTACGGTCCTTTGAAGCAATAACATAACCTTCTGAATTGATTGCATAGAGCTTGCTTTTTTCATCTGTTTGAACCCGGTCAATAATGTCATAAATGTACTCCCAGTTAAATCGGGTGGTAAATACGCCTATGACTTCTCCCGCATCATTTCGAACAGGACTAGAATACCCCATGGTATACCCCTCAACAACGGAAGAATAGTACATATCTGTGACGTACACATCGTTTGTTTTTACCGTTTCTTGAAACCACTTCCGGTCACTCATATTCCGCCCTACTTGGCTTTGATTTTGCGCGGCAACAAGAATTTCTCCCGATAAATCAATAACAAACAAATCGAAATACACTTCATAAATGTTATAGATATTTTTCATGAATGCTTCCGCTGTCTTTTTCGAATCAGAGGTAGGCTGAATTAAACATTCTTTAATGGCATCGAAGGTTGCCCATGCCTGAACGTCACAATTTCTTTCAAATAAATTCCGATCAATTTTATCAATCGTATCAAAGGCAATATCCACCGTTCTTAACGCAATAATATTATTTGCCTTCGTTTGAATACTTTTGATAATACTCTCACTTGCTTTGCTAGAATCTAAGCAGTCCTGAGCAAACTTTTTAATCTCCTTCGCAACGACCGAAAATGCTCGTCCTGCCTCCCCTGCTCTTGCTGCCTCAATTCCTGAATTTAATGCTAATATATTGGATTTCATGGAAATGTCTTTAATATTTTGCATGACACCTTCCATCTTACTATTTTCCTGCTTTAACTCATTCATCAGCATGGATACATTTAAATTTTTCTCTTGAGTACTGACCATATCCACTCATTCTCCTCTCAAACCGAACCATAATGTTATGTTTTGTGACATGATATGATAAATAATATCACAATTCCGAAAATATTGTCGATTCAGAGAATATAAAATTTTAATAATTTATGAATCTTTTGTACCAAAAAAAAAAAAAAAAAAAAAAAAAACAACCCTGTTTAAAGAGTTGTTTTATACAATCATACTGATTCGCCGAGGTAGGCTTTTAACATCCAAACATGTTTTTCTAGTGTGGAATGAATGGCTAGGAACATGTCACCTGTTGCCTCGTCGTCCATCTCTTCAGCTAGTGACATTCCGCTTTTTAGTTCTTCAATTAACAATGAGAAATCCTCTGATATGCTTTGAACCATTTCAATAGCTGTTTCACTTCCTGAAGACTCTTTAATGCTCGATTTTTCTAAGTACTCCTTCATAGTTGCAATGGGCTCTCCACCAATTGATAAGAGCCTTTCGGCTAACTCGTCAATATGAATAGCTGCTTCGTTATAAAACTCCTCAAATTTTGTATGCAGGGTAAAAAAGTCTTTCCCTTTAATATACCAATGAAAATTATGTAGCTTAACAAATAACACGCTCCAGTTAGAGATTTGGCTGTTCAACACATCATGTAGTTTATTATCCATATGATCTCCTCCTATAATTTCTTATCCATGCCGTTACTCCCATTGTTATATTACCCAGAATGGACAAGATAAAACGTTTGGCCAAGTGACAAATAATTAAAGTTCTTAATCACACATGCTAAAATAGAATGGGAGAAAGGAGGAATAATATGATAACTGTTCTAATTATTTGTCTCATAATCGTAGGTATTGTCTTACTTTTATCGGTTGTCACTACTTCAAAGGCCTATTCATATAAACATACTGTTGATTCACTTGAGGATAACCCCAATATACATAAAGAAAGCGATCAAAAAAAAGAAGAGTGAGGGTATCTTGGTGAATATACTTTCTATTTTTGTTGGAATTATTTTCTTCCTTAACATTTTACTTGCTATCATTGTCATTTTTTTAGAAAGAAGAGATCCTAGTGCCACCTGGGCTTGGATTTTAGTACTATTTTTCATTCCTGTACTCGGCTTTATTATGTATTTACTTTTTGGACAGAATTTAAGCAGAAAGAAAATGTTTTATTGGGAAGATCGTGACAAAGTAGGAATAGAGCCTTTAATCGAAGAGCAAATCGCACAATTGAATCAAAGAAGTTTTCCTTTCCAAAATTCAACCGAGGAAAAAAGTCGTGACCTGATTCATATGCATTTAATTAATAATGCTGCCATGTTTTCTCAACATAACAACATTCAAATTTTTACTGATGGTAAAGAAAAGTTTCACTCTCTCTTTCATGATATAGAGCATGCGGAGGACCATATCCATTTGCAATACTATATCATCAAAAACGACGAACTCGGCAGAAAGTTGATAAACGTATTAACACAAAAGGCACGTGTTGGAGTAAAGGTTCGAGTTCTTTATGATGAGCTAGGCTCCCGATCATTAAGAAAGTCATTTTTCAAGGAGTTGCGGCAAGCTGGTGGAGAGGTAGAAGCCTTCTTCCCTTCAAAACTTCCTTTGATTAATTTGCGATTAAATTATCGTAATCATCGTAAGCTTGCTATTATTGATGGGAAAATCGGTTATGTTGGCGGATTCAATGTGGGAGATGAGTATCTAGGATTAAACAAAAGATTCGGATACTGGCGTGATACACATGTTCGGATTGTAGGTGAAGCAGTACACCCTATACAAACTAGGTTTATTCTCGATTGGAACCAAGCTTCCTACCGGCACGATATTAACTATTCCCCTCGATACTTCCAACAACCACGAAATAACGGGGATGTTGGCCTACAAATTGTAACAAGCGGACCTGACTCCGAGTGGGAACAAATAAAAAACGGGTATATAAAAATGATTTCTTTAGCAAAAGAAACCATTTATATTCAAACACCATACTTTATTCCTGACACAAGTCTTTTAGATGCATTAAGAATCGCTTCTTTATGTGGAGTCGATGTAAAAATTATGATCCCAAATAAGCCAGATCATATGTTTGTTTATTGGGCTACCTATTTTTATGTTGGAGAAATGCTGAAAGCTGGGGCAAAAATTTATATTTATGAAAAAGGATTTATCCATTCGAAATCTATTGTCGTAGATCATGAAATTGCGTCTGTTGGGACAGCAAATATTGATGTACGAAGCTTCCGGCTTAATTTTGAAGTGAATGCATTCATCTATCATAAAGGATTTTCTAAGACCCTAATGCACCAATTTTCTGAGGATATGAAGGCTTCAACGGAATTAACTCTTGAAAATTATATGAAAAGACCTGTGAAGATTCGTCTAAAGGAATCTGTATCAAGACTTTTATCTCCCATATTATAAAAAATAGCCGAGCAAAAATGCTCGGCTAAACTTTTAAGCAAATACCTGTTTCAAATCTTCTTTTGATTGTTCAAGCCAAAAACGCATTAAACGTTTAGCTCCCTCAAGGTCGTGGAGCTTCGCTTGACCACATTGTGTTTCATTAGCTGCAGGAATCTCAACGATTTCCACGGCTGATTTCATCGTATCCTCTAACAGATCAATAATTTCCTCTACCGAAGGCTCCCCACTCACCACTAGGTAATAACCCGTTTGACATCCCATTGGAGAAATATCAATAATATCAAAATGGCTGTATTTCTCAGCATGCTCACGCAGGTTAAACGCTAGTAAGTGCTCTAATGTATGAATAACATCTGGCTTCATCGCTTGCTTATTCGGTTGGCAGAATCGAATATCAAATTTATTAACAACTCCATCACTTCCCACTTTATGTACTCCACAATGTCTTACATAAGGGGCTTTCACAGCATTATGATCTAGTTCAAAGCTTTCTACAGAAGGCATTTGTTCCACTCCTATCATTCAATTTCTTTTATCAGTATACAACAATAATTTCGCATTATCTCTACTAAACCATATGCCATTTTTTAGACTAATTTTCCTATCTATGTTATGTTGTTCGTAAATAGGAAGAGGAAAGTGAGAGATTTACATGTTAAAAAAGGCGATGATTGCCTTTATCCGTTTCTATCAAATAGCCATATCCCCGCTCAAACCGCCAAGCTGTCGCTTCTATCCAACTTGCTCACACTATGGATTAGAGGCAATTGAAAGATTTGGACCGATAAAAGGTGGCTACCTAACCATTAAGCGATTATTAAAATGTCATCCTTTTCATCCAGGTGGGTTTGATTATGTTCCCGAAAAAAAGGAAAGAAAAAACTAGATGCTCTCATACCCATTTTCAACAGCGTCTAATCTACCTGTCGCAGGGTCAATGACAAGTCCATGTACAGGAACTCCTTTTGGAAGAAGAGGATGCTTCTTAATCATGTCCACACTGTGCTTCACGCTATCAGACACATTGTCAAATCCATGCATCCACTCAGAGACGTTAATGCCAGAGTAGTTTAGCATATCAAGCGTCTCTTGCGTAATTCCCCGCTCTTTCATGCTTTCGATGACTACATCAGCCTTCATTCCACTCATTCCACAATCATAATGACCAATGACCAAAACCTCATCTGCCTGCAACTGATACACAGCTACAAGTAAACTTCTCATAATACTTCCAAACGGATGCGTAACTAGTGCACCAGCATTTTTTATGAGTTTTACATCCCCATTTGACACGTTCATCGCTTTTGGTAAAAGCTCTAGTAATCTTGTGTCCATACAAGTTAAAATAACTAGTCGTTTGTTCGGGAATTTTGTTGTTGTAAATTCCTCATACCGTTTTTCTTCAACAAACTGTTGATTATACTCTAAAATTTCATCTAACAATCTCATCCTGGTACCCCCTTTTTTTTGCTTTTTTGCTTATGACTATAATACAAGATAATTGCAAAACTAGACAAATTTTATGGTTGCATAATTCTTTACTATTAGGTAATATAACTAATATAAATCGTAACCGTTTCGTATTATCTATTAAAATACAAAATTACATCTATTTTCATACACTTTAAATCGAAATTATTACGTTTTATCCATAAACGAGAGGAGAGTAAGTATGTTTCGTAAATATTCAGCATTTATTTTTATAATACTCATTGCCACATTTCTAGCAGGTTGTCAGGGAGAATCAACGGATACCAGTCAGGAAAACGATAAGCTATCCATCTATACAACCGTTTATCCACTACAGTACTTCACAGAACGTATTGGTGGAGATTTAGTAAATGTCAAATCCATTTATCCTAATGGTGCAGATGAGCACACTTATGAGCCATCTCAAAAGGATATGATCGATCTGGCAGATTCTGACCTTTTCTTTTACATTGGCCTAGGTTTAGAAGGTTTCGTTTCAAAGGCAGAAGAAGCATTAAAAAATGAAAACGTCACGTTAGTAGCAACTACAGATACTCTAACATTTGAAGAATCAGAAGAAGAGCATGCGGAAGAATCTGCTGAAGAGCACGCTGAGCATGCGGACGAGTCTGCTGAAGAGCACGCTGAACATGCGGATGAGTCTGCTGAAGAGCACGCTGAGCATGCGGATGAGGCTACTGAAGATGCTGATGAGCATAATCATAGTGGTTATGATCCCCATGTATGGCTCGACCCAATCTATTCAATTAGTGTAGCCGAGGTTATTAAAGATCAACTTGTTGAAAAGCTTCCCGATCAAAAAGAGCAACTCGAAGAAAACTTTTCAGCTCTTGAAGCAGAGCTGCAACAATTGAATGATGAATTTATAGATGTAACTAGCACTGCCAAACACAAGGAATTTTTAGTGTCCCATGCCGCATTCGGTTACTGGTCTGAACGTTACGGGCTTGAGCAAATCAGCGTATCAGGTTTGGCCTCAACAAATGAGCCAACTCAAAAGGAACTTGAAAATATTATCGCTGAAGCCGAGGAACATGATCTACATTATATTTTCTTCGAGCAAAATGTAAGCTCAAAGCTAACTGAAATTGTTCAAAAGGAAATTGGTGCAGAGCCATTAACCCTTCATAATCTTTCAACCTTAACGGATGAAGATGTAAAAGAAGAACGTACGTATTTTACCATCATGAAGGATAATATTGAAGCATTGCAAACCGCTTTAAACGAATAGTATAAGTCAGCCCCCTCGTTTTTCGAGGGGGTTTTTGCTGTTTTTAGATCCATTTTTAATCTATTTAAATGAATTTGATGGTACTTTTATTTAAAACAGCTTTGGAATGTCTTAATTTTATTGTATTTTGTTTCTCATGTGGTTCTTCTCAGTAGATTTGCTAGACTTTTTTGCGAATCTCAGATTTTATTTGCGATTCTCAAAATTTATTTGCGATTCTCAGATTTTATTTGCGATTCTCAAAATTTATTTGCGATTCTCAGATTTTATTTGCGATTCTCAGATTTTATTTGCGATTCTCAAAATTTATTTGCGATTCTCAGATTTT
>NZ_JAKFCQ010000084.1:0-81417 GCF_036676585.1 Robertmurraya sp. | reverse complement strand
AGACCACAGCGTGCTAGTGCAGCTCGAACTTGGTGTTGATCCATAGAAGGGAAGGCGTTCCATACATCATCAATTGGCGTCATATTTTCTGCTTTTACCTCTTGCTCAAAGTAAGAAGGGAAGAGGAAATCGCCGCGTTCAACCTTACCATTTATAGGGTCAATTTTTCCAAGCATCGTTTTTAGAAGGGTAGATTTTCCTACTCCGTTACAACCGATAATCGCCACTTTTTCACCGCGTTCGAGTGTCATACTCATTTTCGGCAATAATGGTTGAGTGTAGCCGATTTCTAAATCCGTCGCTTCAAATACATAACGGCTGCTGCTGCGTGATTCTTTGAAACCAAAGGTTGGTTTTACCGCAGTTTCAGGACGGTCAATTCTTTCTAAGCGATCAAGCTGCTTTTGACGGCTTTTCGCCCGACCTGTAGTGGAATAGCGCGCTTTGTTCTTTGCAATAAAATCTTCTTGTTTTTTGATGAACTCCATTTGTTTTTCATACGCATTAATATGCTGATTTTTATTAATTTCAGCAAGCTCAAGGAATTTCTCATAGCTTGCTGTATAACGTGTTAGCTTAGAAAATTCTAATTGAAAAATAACATTGGAAACTGGATTCATGAATTCCGTATCATGGGAGATTAAGATAAAGGCATATGGGTATTCTTTTAGATAAGAAGTTAACCAGCGAATATGCTCAACATCCAAATAGTTTGTAGGCTCGTCCAGTAATAGGATTTCAGGCTTTTCCAGCAAAAGCTTAGCTAGCAAAACTTTCGTACGCTGCCCGCCGCTAAGATCATCTACATCTCGATCGAGGCCAACATCGTCTAACCCTAGACCACGAGCGACTTCCTCAACTTTTGAATTAATTTGATAGAAATCATTACTATCTAAAGTTTCTTGTAGCTCTCCAACTTCTGCAAGTAATGCATCGATATCTGCACCTTCATCACCCATTTTTGCATAAAGTTCATTGATCTCTGATTCAGCATCAAAAAGATATTGAAACGCAGTACTCAAAGCGTCACGCATCGTAGTACCTTTTTGAAGTACAGCATGCTGATCTAAATAGCCAACACGAACTTTTCGTGACCACTCCACTTTCCCCTCGTCGGGTTGCAACTTCCCAGTAACAATATTCATGAAGGTAGACTTACCCTCACCATTTGCCCCAACTAGTCCAACATGTTCGCCTTTTAATAGTCGAAAAGACACATCATTAAAAATTGCACGATCACCGAAACCATGACTTAAATTTTGTACGTTTAATACGCTCATTTTTTTTACCCCTTATCTTATGTCACATGTGGATATCTTACTAGATTTAGACTAGTTTTTCTATCTTGAATTTATTTTATTTGCAAAATGTAATTCGATTTTTGGGCTAAATTGAAGTCTGCCCCTTCTTAATTAATTCACTTGAATTTTTTCGAATTATTAATCGTTGACAAGATTGAAAGATAAAATTATTATATAGACAACCTCACATTGCCCCGCACTATTACACATTTTTTTCACCTTGTACAAAATGAAACCCTCTCAATTTTATGCCAATGTTTTGAACAACCGCTTGATTGAACCTTCGCTCTATCTACTTTAACTCCCTTTTTTTCTTCCAAACTGTTTCAACAAAAATTGATTGATAGAAAGACAAACTTGAAGGAGTGATAAACTACTTATTATTTCATTTATTTCTTAGTATACCATTTCGAGTAAATAAATTTTATTTTAAAGGAGGATATTCAGTGGGTCACGATATTCTAGGATACAATAAAGCAGGAGAAGAAATTGCTTATGCTCGTTTTAGTATGGGGAATTATAATGCTATTACACTGTATAGTTTACTTGAAGCATATAGTTATTATGCAGGAGTAAGTGGATCAGGCAAGAGCACGACCTTCTCAATAAAACAAATTGAAAAGGCTTTGAATGCTTACAAGAAACTATACAATAATGGTGATTCTCTTTCAGAGAGTGATGTCCAAACTTGGGATCAAAAGCAAATCTTGGATTTTATACTAAACTGTTTAGCAACAGTACAGAAAGAAGGCAGCGTTAGAGTGTATTTTGGCTAATGGTTTATACGGAATGGTAAATTTTTCAGTTCCTCTACTTTCCCTCTACAATTACTTCCTCTTCCTCTTTTGGTTCCTATCACTCATATGAATTTTCTTTTTAAAACCAACCCAAAAAAGACCCGCATATTTAGAAACCTCACAGGGAATTGTTCTTAATTTTATCACAGATGTAACATAACTTATTTACAGACTATCTAACTATCTAGTAATCTTGATAGAAAAGATTGTTCATATGTAAGAACAAGGACCAGAAGGAAGGGCTAGGTTTGTCTAGAGGTTTACTGTACATCTTATTATTTTTATTAATGGTGATATGGGGATTCAATGTGTCGGCCATAAAAATTTTAGTGACGTATTTTCCACCAGTTTTTATTCAGGGTGTTCGTGTGTTTTTGGCGGGGTTGGTGGTAATAGTGGTCCTTATTTTATCAAAGAGATTTGAGAGGATTTCTCGAAAAAATATACTTGGCATATTCGTTGCAGCCTTATTTGGAGTATTTGGTCATCATCTTTTCTTAGCACTTGGGTTAACTCTAACGACCGGTTCAAATACGGGTCTTATTCTGGGCTTAGTCCCACTTTTCACCTCCATTTTTGCCATGATTTTTCTGAAAGAGGTCTTAACAGTTGCCAAGGCTATCGGCATTTTAGCGGCTTTAAGTGGTGTTTATTTTATTATTTTAAAAGGAAATGGATCTGTTTCTGGGTTTTCATTAGGTGATCTATTCATATTTGGAGCAGTAATCACGCAAGCGATTAGTTTTATTTTGATAAAAAAATTAACTACTAATCTTGATTCACGACAAATGACGGGAATCATGCTGATTTTGGGGTCTTTAATGATGTTCGGATTTAGTTTCTGGATAGAACCAGTTGAGATAAGCCAATTCCAACAGCCAGTGTACGTTTGGATAGTTTTACTAGCTTCAGCTGTTTTTGCCACAGGACTTGGCCACATGCTATATAATTATGCCATCCAACAATTAGGTGCAGGCTCTACAGCTATTTTTATCAATCTTACCCCGTTCTTCTCATTGCTTGGGTCAGCACTGTTCCTAGGAGAAAAGATTGTGCTTGAGCAGTTAATTGGTTTTATACTAATCGTATTTGGAGTTATTTTAGGCACGGGGATGCTAGAAGGTTCTTTTCGCAGTTTAAAACGTCGTAATTTCTCGAGGTCATTGGAAAGATGATGGAGGGTATTTTAAATGCCACATTTATTGATTAGAGGTTTTTCAAACTTCCAGAGGTATTTGATTTTTCTGAGGCTAATATAGATTGCTGTATCTATGAGAATAGTCTTACAGTGAGAAGCTGTTAAAAAAAAAACAGCTTCTTTTTTCTTGCATTGAACTAAGCCCTTTATCAAAATGGTTGTTTTCAAAACCAGGTCCCTCACTTTAGTCAACATTAATCTTCTATATATATTAAAATAGAAATATATGTAAGGAGAATCTAATGTGAAAATAATCGTTGGAGGGAGTATATGTTCTTTATTGGATTAACTGTTTCTTTAATTTTGCTTTTGTCAGGAATCGTTTTGCTTTTAGAAACTTCTTATATAATAGGAGGGCTTCTATCAGGGGTAGGTATTATTTTTTTAATTTTAATGTTCCGATATTATCGAAATAGAAATCGTAAAAAAGAGAAGGAGAGTTTGGATTGTTTCGACTGTAACTTTGCAGCAGTGGATTGTCCTAATTTATCAAGAATGAAAAAGATGGATTGCGATTGTGATGGAGATAAAGGATTCGATTGTGACTGTACCCCGAATTAAACGTGATTATATATTGGAGGGAAAAATAATGAGGGGAATCTTGATGACTATCCCATGTCATCGTATACCTGAAAGATGTCTTCACTTCAAAGGGAAGCCTATGCTTCTATGTGCAAGATGCTTTGCCATGCTACTTGGTTATCTCTTTACACCGATAGCCTTAGCTTTTAACATGGTTGTACCTTTATGGGTGCCACTCATTATGGCTGTTCCACTTGTAATTGATGGATTTACACAAAAGTGGAAGTGGAGGAAGAGTAATAACCCGGTTCGGTTTATAACCGGATTACTATTTGGAGTGGGACAATCATTTTTTATTTCAACGATTGCTTCTATTATCGTTCAATATGTTGACTAGTGGAGACAAAATAAAAAGCCTACCCAATTAACTTGAGTCGGCTTCAATGTTCTATTGATTCTATCCTAATTCGACAAAACCGATCGCCCTTTTCCGTGTGGCACACAAACAGGAGTACCAAAAATAGGATCGCATGAAATGCTGCAATTCATTTGGAACACTTCGCTTACCAATTGACAGGTAATGATATCCTCAGGTTTTCCTTGGGCATATACTTTTTTGTCTTTAACGGCTACGATATGATGGGCATAACGACTAGCTAGGTTTAAATCGTGTAAAACCATGACAATGGTATGCCCTTTTTGCTCATTTAGGTCAAATAATAGATCAAGGATTTCGATCTGGTGTGTCATATCTAAATAGGTTGTAGGTTCATCTAATAATATGATATCTGTATCCTGTGCTAAGGTTAAAGAGATCCATGCTCGTTGGCGCTGACCACCTGATAACGAATCAACGGTGCGGTCTTTTAAGTGAAGCATGTTGGTTGCTTCAAGGGCACGTTGAACGGCGTCTTCGTCTTCTTTAGACCATTGCTTGATAAGGGAACGGTATGGGTGTCTGCCTTGTTTGACTAGTTCATATACAGTTAAGCCTTCAGGTGAAACAGGGCTTTGTGGTAAAATTGCTAGTTTTTTTGCAATCTCTTTTGTTTTCATTTTGGCGATTTCTTCACCGTTAAGCAGAATATTGCCACTCTTTGGCTTTAGTAACCGAGCTAAAGACCGAAGTAGGGTCGACTTCCCGCAACCGTTACCACCAATGAAAACAGTGATTTCCCCTTTAGGAATTTCGATATCTAAATTATCAATGATGATGGTATCCCCATAACCTAGTGTTAAATTCTTTGCGGATAATGAGTGCATTGATATCTCTCCCTAAAGTAAAACGTGAAATGTTACTTTCATTTTATTTGGTTTCCACTACGTAGTCAATGATAACCGTTATCAGTCGAAAAATAGACACAATTCATATCCAAATATTTGTAAAAAAATGCTGTCCTCATGTGGAGACAGCATTTTTTTTGAAAAGGTTATTTTACTAACGCACTTAAAATATCTTCAATTGTTTGCTGAGATGCAAGCAATCCTTTATTTGTCCAATTACTTGGATCATTGATGATATGGATGTTTCCATTTTTAGCAGCAGGTGTACTTTGCCATACTGAGCTATTTTCCAATGTCTCGATTCCTTGTTCTCCTTCTAGAGCTAATAAAAATACATGGTCGGCATCGAGTTCAGACAGCTTTTCAACGGAGATTGGATTCCATGATGCAGCATCAGCCGGACCTAGTTCCTGAATCAATGTTGGTTGCTTGATTCCTAATTCAGAGTAAAGCACCTCTGCGCTATGACGGTTTTGTTCGAATAGGAAGAATTGATTTCCAGCTGCCCAGATAACAGCTACTGTTTCTTCACCGATAGCTTCAGATAATTGGTCACGAGCAGATGAAACGGTGTCTTCGTAGTCACTTAGAACCTTTTTCGCTTCATCTTCTTTGCCGAGGATCTTCCCGAACGTTTCAATTTGCTTTCTCCAATCTTTAACGGTTTCTTCTGTCATTAAATAGGTTGGAGCAATTTTGTTATAATCTTCATAAGTACCTTCATAGCTTTCCATATTATTTTCTAAAATAATCAATTCTGGTGCGTGATTTAGTACTTGTTCAACTGGAAGATTCCATTCAATTGTTGGGACATCTTTTAGATCAGACTCTAAATATTCCTGAACGGCTTGTCCAATGGCCCACTTAGCAACAGGAGTAACACCTAGAGCCAGTAACGCATCTTCATGATAAGGAGCAAGGATTTTTTCAGCATTTGCTGGGATAGTTACTTCACCCATAGCTGAATCTAATGTGATTTCGGAATTTTTTGTTTCGCCTTCTGTCTCAGAGTCAGAAGCTGAATTATCATTTCCACATGCTGACATAATAAATAATAAACCAACCATCATAATAGTTAATATTCGACGAAATTTCATATTTGTTTTCAAATCAATTTCTCCTTTATGGTATAATTTCTTCGTTAATGATAATCATTTTCAATTACTGAGTCAATTCAATTTTGTAAATCCTTTTTGACAATCTAAAGAATTTAGCAGAAAACAGGGGAGATCCATGCGCGAATTTATTCATCATTCGAACACATCCAAACTTATCATCAATATTATAACCATCCTTTTATTAATTGTTTCAATTGGCTTATCCGTTTCATACGGGTCAACCAATATTGCGCTTGAAACGGTATGGCAGGCAGTATTTCATTTCAATCCAGAAATAACCACTCATCAGGTTATTCAAGAATTACGTTTGCCTCGTGCTTTTTCAGCGGCATTAGTAGGTGCTTTTCTAGCTGTTTCCGGGGCTATCATGCAAGGAATGACACGAAATCCATTGGCATCCCCATCGATTATGGGGGTTACAGATGGAGCCGCTTTTGCACTCGTACTGATGCTAGCATTTTTTCCTACCATTTCGACGATGGGGCTAATTAGTTCGTCCTTTATCGGTGCTGGTTTAGCTGTAGGTCTCGTTTTTATGGTTGGGTCTTTTTCACCTAGTGGGTTAACGCCTGTAAAACTCGCCTTAGCAGGTGTGGCAATCGGGACGATGTTACGTTCCATCTCTTCGATTCTGTCCTTACATTTTAATCTGGAAAAACAAATGGGATTTTGGCTTGCTGGTGGACTAGATGGGACAAGTTGGACCACCGTTACCATTCTGTTAATTTCAGGTGCTATTGGTTTATTTATAGCTATTTCCATCTCGAAATCCATTACCGTGCTTAGCTTAGGAGAAGACATGGCAACAGGTTTAGGACAGAATAATTTGATGATTAAATTATTTGGAATTCTATCCATTCTCATCCTTACAGGTGCTGCTGTATCTGTAGCTGGTGCAGTTGGGTTTGTCGGACTTATTGTTCCACATATTACAAGATTCATTATTGGAACCGATTATCGATGGATTATTCCGTCATCTATTCTTTTTGGGGCATTGTTACTTGTTTTAGCAGATGTGGTCTCAAGACTAGTGAATGCTCCTTTTGAAACACCTGTGGGAGCCATTACCTCTCTTATAGGAGTACCCTTCTTCCTTTATTTAGCTCGAGGTAGTGGAGGTGGAAAATGATGAATGCGTTTGAAGCAAAAAAGAAGAAAAAGCTGGTTGGTATCATTGTTTTATTAATCATAACGATTCTACTCATGTTTTTTGTTAGTTTAAGCACAGGGGTCATTCAAATTGCCCCTGCAGATGTAATGAAGACACTATTCAACAATGGCACGGCTCGGCAGGAGCTTGTTCTGTTTGATTTTCGATTACCAGGTATTTTGTTGGCTCTATTAATTGGAGCTGGATTAGCTATATCTGGTGTCATCTTACAGGGAATTACTCAAAATGAACTTGCTGATCCTGGAATTTTAGGAATTAACACAGGAGCAGGTCTTGCGGTCGTTTTATTTATTTATTTTTTCAAGGGTCAACTCGATGTGACTAGTTCTTTTACTATTTTTATCATGCCGGTTGCTGCTTTGATTGGTGCGATTGTCGCTGCACTTATCATCTATGCGTTGGCGTGGAAAAGAGGTGTCAATCCGATTCGGCTTGTCTTAGTCGGGATTGGTGTAAATGCTGGTTTTGCCGCTTTTCTGACCATTTTTCAATTGAAAATGGATCCACAAGATTTCAGGCAAGCGACTGTTTGGCTGACAGGAGATATATGGAATGCTAGCTGGAATTTTGTGTTTGCTTTATTACCTTGGATTTTACTATTAATTCCTATCGCTCTTCATAAAGCCCACTCTTTAAATGTATTCAATTTAGGGGATGATGTTGCCTCTGGATTAGGCACAAACGTAGAGTCTGAGAGGCGACTATTATTACTTATTGCGGTTGCCCTAGCAGGAGCTTCCGTTGCAGCAGGTGGAGGAATTGCTTTTTTAGGATTGGTTGTTCCGCATATTGCTAGAAAAATCATGGGACCACTACATCAATATATTATTCCCGTCTCAGCGCTTATAGGGGCTTTACTGTTAATGGTGTCTGATACGATAGGAAAGAATCTGTTAGCCCCAACAGAAATTCCAGTTGGTATTATCGTTTCATTACTGAGTGCACCATATTTTGTTTATTTATTAATCAGGACCAAATAAATATGATGAGAGGAAACTATTACATGAATGTTCAATCTGTCGTTGATAATGTGCCTGATTACAAAGATTTTCTGACTGTGGATGAAATGGATGAGA
Source organism: Robertmurraya sp. (assembly GCF_036676585.1). Taxonomy (NCBI): domain Bacteria; kingdom Bacillati; phylum Bacillota; class Bacilli; order Caryophanales; family Bacillaceae; genus Robertmurraya; species Robertmurraya sp. Next base: position 72,950 of record NZ_JAKFCQ010000084.1, on the reverse strand, counting down.
GCTGTAGGAAGCTTGCTCGTGAATTTCCCGACATTGTTACCGTTTTTGAAGCAGGGAGATCACGAAACGGGCATCCCATTTTATGTATGAAAATTGGCGATGGACCAAAGAATGCGTTGTGCTTTGCTTGTCCACACCCGAATGAACCGATTGGAGCAATGACACTAGAGTATTTTTCTCGTGCGTTAGCTGAGAATGATGAATTACGAGAAGGGTTAGGGTTTACGTGGTACATGATTAAGTGTATTGATCCTGATGGTGTGCGTCTAAATGAAAATTGGTTTAAAGGACCATTTACAGTATATAACTATACGAAAAATTATTATCGGCCTATTGGGTATGAACAGGTGGAATGGACCTTTCCAATTGACTATAAAGAACTGCATTTTCATAACCCGCTTCCTGAAACGAAAACATTAATGAAATTAATAGAAGAAATTAGGCCAGAGTTTATGTACTCGTTACATAATGCTGGCTTTGGGGGCGCTTATTGGTATATCACACATGACTTTCCAGAGCTGTATGAAGGTTTAAGGAATTCAAGCATAAAACAAGGCATTCCCTTAAATTTAGGTGAGCCGGAGGAACCTTTCATAACGAAGTTTTCACCAGCGATTTTTAAAAATATGACCATTGGTGAGGCTTATGATTTCATAGAGAAATATAGTGGGGAGAAGCCGAATATTAAAAATGGTACGTCAAGTTCAGACTATGCGGGAAGCGTAACCGATTGTGTCACACTTCTGACGGAGCTTCCTTATTTCTTTGATTCTCGGATAGAAGATATGAGTGAGAGTGACATGACACGAAAAGAAGCAATCTTAAAGAGTGTGGAAGTATCTAAAGCTCATTTTTCTAGTTTAGACCAACTACTGCAGGATATTCGCCCCTATATACAAAAGGAAAATCCTTTTGTAAAGCTTGTGGAGGAAGTCATCCAGTATGTTCGAGAAGGCAGTGAAGCCAAAATCAAATGGGCCGAAAGCAATCCGGAGTTTGAAAAATCGGCGAAAATGGCGGAGGTTTTTGATAACCTTTATGCGGCAAAATTTTATAATGGTTTGTATTTAGGTTTAACGGTCCGAACATGTGAACATGAAATAGAACGGCTGCAACTACTTGAAAAAAGGGATGAAGAAGCCCTCTGTAAGCTGAAGGAAGCGCATGCAAAGGGTGAGAAGTTATTAGAAGAATATTGTAATGTGTTAGAAAATGAGCTTGATTACACATTTATTCCTATTCAAAAACTGGTGCGTATTCAAGTAGAGAGCGGATTAATAGTAGCCAATTACATCCGTGAAAACCGATAAATATACCTGCTCTTTATACCAATAGAATAAACCCGATTTCAAAAGTCAACTTTAGAGTTGGCTTTTTTTAAACACTAAGAAAATCTTAAGATTTGCATTAGGGGTTTATTAATATTTAGAGGGTATGCTTAGTCTAGATGAAAAACACATGGGGGGTATAATAGGTTTGAACTTATATATAGGAGTGAATGCTCATGAACATATTGGTTTGTGATGATGACAAATCGATTGTAGATGCAATAGGAATCTATTTGGAAAATGAAAGCTATCTAGTCTATAAAGCATTTAATGGTGTAGAAGCGATAGAAATGATTGAGAATAATGAAATCCATCTGATTATCATGGATATTATGATGCCTAAGATGGATGGAATTACAGCTACGATGAAGATTAGAGAAGAAAATAAAATACCTTTGATCATGCTTTCAGCTAAATCGGAGGACTACGACAAGATATTAGGATTAAATATTGGAGCGGATGATTACATAACCAAGCCCTTCAATCCTCTGGAGTTAATCGCTAGGGTTAAATCGCAGTTAAGAAGATATACAACCTTTGGAAGCCTTGAAACAAGGAGTAATGTCTATCAAACAGGTGGTCTGATGATCGATGATGAAAGGAAATTGATTACTGTGGATGGAGAGGAAGTTCATCTAACACCTGTGCAATATAAAATATTAAAGTTGCTGACTGCTAATGCTGGAAGAGTTTTTTCCATAGAGGAGATCTATGAGAAAGTATGGAATGAAACGGCCTTTAGTCCAGAAAATACCGTAACCGTTCATATAAGAAAGATTAGAGAGAAAATCGAAATCAATACAAAAGAGCCTAAATATTTGAAGGTGGTGTGGGGAGTTGGATATAAAGTTGAAAAAATATAGCCACTTACTGATAACGAAAATAATTATGTATATCTTGGTAATCGTCTGTTTTACGGGGGTTATTAAGAACATTGTGGTTGTGGAAATCGAAAATGGTGGAAATTTTGGTGCGGTATTTGAAGAGGACTATTTTCACAGCTTGTCATATGTACAGGAAAGTGAAGAGATTATTAGTAAGCTTTCCATATTAATAGAAGAATATAAGAGTGAAGAACATATTTTAAAAGGTGGAACGATTAGTGACGATGAAATGAGGAGTGCGGAAGAAACATTATACTCTGATTACCAAGCGTTCTCCAGAAGCTACAATCCTGAACAAAGTGAAGAAGCTAACTATGCAAGGTTTCAAGAGGAATATGCTGATCAACTCACCGAGGCAAGGGATGAGCTGATACAGAATGACTTAAGAGAATATCATTCCATATTACAAAGATTAGAAGAGTTTGATGGTCCGTTGTATTATGCTAGTGATAGTGTAAATGTATACTCAAACAGCACGTTAAAGGAAAAACAACAGTTTCAAGCGCATCCATCATATATGATTTTTGAGGGATATAAACAAGAGCTGTATCCAAAAGAAGTGACGAACAATGAACATCTTTACCGGATGACAGAAAGTATTCAACAACTAAATCCAGATAATCAGGTTATATATGTATCTTTTACGGAGGGATTTTTAGATCTTAAGATCAAACAGTGGGAAGAAAAGAAGGAAATAGCTAAAAAAAGTCTGTATGGATTACTAGCCTTTCTAATAGGATTTATAGTGTTCTTATCCTATTTAGTACTTATTATAGGGAAGAAATCGTTTAAAGCGCAGGAGGTACACTTACATGCATTTGATAAACTTTATACTGATCTTAACCTAGTTGTATCCATTCTTCTTTCTGCGCTTTGGTTTACATTAATAGAAGAAATCAATTTAACAAATATCGATGTAATCATTATTCCATTAACACTTTCCTTTGGAGCAGTTGGATTTGTCCTCTTTTTATCATTAGTAAAGCATATTAAAAATAAAACCATATTTAAGCATAGCCTAATCTATACGATATTTTATAAGCTTTTTACATTCGTAGGAGATGTCTACGCAAGTGGAAGTGTTGGTATCAAAACAGTATTGCTTGTGATTGGTTATCCTTTATTGGTTGCGGCAACGTTTTTCATGTTTCCTGTAACCTTGGGGATTGCAGCTTGGTTTGCCTTTAAGAAGGTTAAGTCATTTAAAGCAATAAAGGAAGGAGTAGAAAGAATAAAGGATGGAGATATACACCATTCGATCACTGTTGATGGAAAAGGAGAGTTTGCTGTACTTGCTGGTAATATTAATAGCATTACCGATGGCCTGAAAACAGCGGTAGATAGTGAACTTAAAAATGAAAGGTTAAAAACAGAGCTCATCACCAATGTGTCTCACGATATACGAACACCTTTGACTTCGATTATTACGTATGTAGATCTGTTGAAACAGGAAAAAGATTTATCAAAGATAGAAGAATATGTGGACGTACTAGATCAAAAATCGAAAAGACTAAAAATATTAACTAATGATTTATTTGAGGCAGCAAAAGCGTCTAGCGGGAACATCCCTGTACATTTTGAACAAATAGATATTATATCATTAATAACCCAGGGATTAGGAGAAGTGAATTCGAAAATTGAAGCCATGGAATTAGATATTAAGTTAAACTATCCAGAGAATAAAGTATATATCAAAGCCGATGGAAAACTTTTATGGAGATCGCTAGAAAACTTATTATCCAATATATTTAAATATGCACTTAGAGGATCAAGAGTGTATATAGATATTGAGGATGTAGGCAAAGAAATCCTCATCACCTTCAAAAATATATCAGCTTACGAGTTAAATATCTCTGCCGAGGAATTAATGGAACGTTTTACAAGAGGTGATGAATCCCGATCAAGTCAAGGTAGTGGATTAGGACTGTCGATTGCAAAAAGCTTAATTGAAATCCAAAAGGGAAGATTTGATATTCAGGTGGATGGAGATTTGTTTAAGTCAAGAATTTATATGCCTAAAGACATCTCCTGAGCCTAAGTGCAAACCTTCTTAGATAACAAAGCATCCCTTTACCAAAAGGGATGCTTTGTTTTTTTTATTAATTACCTAAGAAAGATGTTTTAATAAACTCTAACTGCTTTTCAAGTGTAACCGGGTCACTAAAGGATGCACCTTCACCAGGCATTTCAAACACTTGGTTGTTTTTTACAGCTGGAATGTTTTTGTAGGTTTCTGTTTCTTGGAAAGAAGTGTCTGCATCTGAGTACTTACTTAGAATCACATAGTCGCCTGCGTATTCTGGAATCACTTCAGTAGATAAGGCATAGTATCCAGACTCAAGTGCAACTTCTTTAACTTTGTCAGGCATTTTTAGTTTCATGCCTTGGTAAATGATTTCTGTGCCACGTGCCCAGTTTTCACCAAATACATAAAGGTCTTTGCCGTAACTTTCCATGACAGATACTGTTGCGTCTTCACCAATCTTAGCTCGAATTTCTTCACCTGCAGCTTCTACACGCTTGGTAAAGTCATCAACCCAGGCCTGAGCTTCTTTTTCTTTATTTAATAGTTTCCCAATTTCAATGTGCTGCGTTAAGTAATCAACTTTCCCCCAAGTGTATGTTACAGTTGGAGCAATTTCTTTTAATTTATCAAGGTTTTTGATATTGGATAGTCCGATAATTAGATCGGGTTCTAATTCAATGATTTTTTCTAAGTTCTCATCTGACACTTCTTCCACATCTTTTAGTTCTTCTGCGAAGGTTGGATTATTTTTCGACCATACATCAACACCAACAACATTCACTCCTAAATCTAATACATTTCCAGTAAAACCAGAAAGAAGGATGACTCTTTGTGGATCAGCAGGTACTTCAACTGGGCCTGTTTCAGATTCGTATGTAATCGTTGTAGGTGTTTCTTCTTCTTTCGGAGCTTCTGAACTGTTATCCGTTTCTTCTGCTTGTTTTCCGCAAGCACTGATAACAAGAACAAGTAATAGTAAAAATGGAACTAATAGTTTTTTCATGAGGGGTTCTCCTTTAATAATATATTTCGTAACTGGAATTTTATTGATAATGATTATCAATATCGTTTATGCTTTTAATATAAATCTAGTTATGTAGAATGTCAATGAAAATTTCAACAAAAAAAGAAGAGAATAGGAAATATGTATTGCTTCTTATGTTGGAGGAAATTGGGACATTTGTATAGAATTATTGGTTAGACATGCCTAACGGAGGTTCCACAATGAAAAGAATATTGTTGATGCTTTCCTTACTAATTTTCATCATATGCGGTGGAATTATAAACGAAGCCCAAGCTTCCGTAATCATCAACCAAGAAAAAGTAGGGAAATATAAGATCTATGAAAATATGGAAATACTTGAGGATAAGGAGGGAAATCTTAAGATTGACGAAGTGTCCTCAACCACTTTTTCCAACCAGTTTACAGAAAATAAAGAAGGCATTCCTAGTTATGGTTACAAGTCTTCTGTCTATTGGATGCGCTTCGAAATAGACAATCAACTTAACGCAGATGAATACATCCTAGAATTCCCTTATGCCCCTCACGATTCCATTACTTTATATGAACAAACGGGAACGAATAAGTATACAGCCTATTATGGCGGTGATTTACTTCCGTTCTCTGAGAGAGATCGGAAACATCGGCATGTGACATTCGAATTATCCCTACCTGAAAAGGAAACCAGAACATATTATGTCAAAATCCAAAGTGAAGGTTCTTTACAGCTCTCGGTTTTATTATGGGATGAGGAAACCTTTTCGGAAAAAGGTTTAATAGAGTATCTTCTTTTCGGGATATATTATGGGTCAACACTCGTCATGGTTGTTTATAACATCTTTTTATATTCCTCCTTACGCTTACGGAGCTATTTATGGTATGTCCTGTTAATCTTCGCAGTTAGTATGACACAATTAACGCTGAATGGATTTGCTTATCAATTCTTATGGCCGGACTTCCCATGGTGGAATAATCGCTCGATTGTTTTTTCCATTGCTTTCTCTAACTTGGCTGGAGCTTTATTTGTTAATAAATTTCTTGATGTTCGCCAGTATGCAAAGGGTTGGAGCAGAATTCTTCATGTGCTTACAGTATTCAATATAGCTATACTCGTCGTGTTAATGATGTCCTATTCTCTTGCATTACATCTTGTTACCCTTTCTACCATTCTCTTTATTCCTGTTGTTCTAACTACGACAATTCTTTGCTGGAAACGAGGGAATAAGGCTGCACGCTTTTTATTTTTCGCGTGGTTTATCTTTTTGCTGACTGGCTTAGTATCCTCCCTATCAGATGCAGGAACTTTGCCACTGAATACTTTTACAAGACATGCCTCCTTGATAGGGTCACTTATCGAAATGATTCTCCTTTCATTAGCACTGGCTGATCGAGTGAAAATCATTCAAATGGAAAAAGAAAACGCAGAAAGAGCCGCGCTTTTATTAAATGAAGAGCTCGAAGAAAGGGTACAAAAAAGAACGGAAGAACTGCAAATCAGTACAGAAAAGCTGGTAAGTATGGAGAGGTCACGTCGCCATCTATTATCGAATATCTCCCATGATTTAGGTACGCCGATGACGTCTATTCAGGGGTATGTCAAGGCGATGTTGGACGGGATGATTGAACCTTGTGATCAAACGTATTTGAAAATCATCCATGAAAAAACCATCTATATTGATCGGTTAATACAGGATCTATATGACCTTTCCAGATTAGAAGAAAGGCAGGCAAGTTTTTCTTTGAACAAAGTATCTGTTCAGAAGTTTATTCAGTTTTTATATCAATTTAAAGCTGATGTTAATAGTAAGAACATTGCCTTTCAGTTTGATAGTCAGCTTTCACAAGAACAAAATGAATGGGTTCTCTCTATGGATTTGAATCGAATGAGGCAAGTGATGGAGAATTTAATTTCGAACGCCGTTAAGTATACAAAAGAGAATGGTTCCATTAAGATTGATGTCATTGAATATCAGGAGTTTTATAAAAAATGGCAAGAAAGAAAGGGACATCAAGAGGAAATCGCTGTGGCCTTGGAGAAGAAAGGGAACAGTCACAGTCATCAGAGCTTAGTCATTGGTGTTCATGACAATGGAAAGGGAATTGATACGGAGTCACTTCCTTATATATTCGACCGTTTCTATCGAGCGGATGCTGAACAATATGATTCGTATCGGAATGCTGGACTTGGACTGGCTATTGCAAAAGAAATTATTGATTATCATAACGGAATGATTTGGGCAGAAAGCTTAGAATCACAGGGAAGTTCTTTCTATTTCACATTGCCTATCTACACTGGGAAGCTGGGGGAGAATAAATGAGGACCGTTGTTATTGCTGAAGATGAAGTAGATATACAGAATTTATTGAAGCTCTATCTTGAACAGGAGTATCGTGTGATCTCATTTGCGAATGGTGAAGAGGCACTAGCTGGTATTCTGGAAGTCATGCCAGATCTTGTGATTTTAGATATTCTCCTTCCTGGAATGAATGGATTCAAGGTTTGCGAGAGACTACGAGAGAAACAAATCCACATTCCAGTGATTTTTTTAAGTGCCAAAAGAGAACAAAGTGAAAAAATCCGTGGGCTAGAGATAGGTGCCGATGATTATATCACGAAACCATTTGATCCAGGAGAATTAATGGCAAGAGTAAAAGCGCATTTGCGTCGTAGCACCCAGCAGACAGCGTCTGAAGAAGAGAACACACATATGATTACATGGGGAGAGCTACATATTGATATAGAACAATATGTGGTAACGGTTGGGGGGAAATCCGTCCACTTATCAACGAAGGAAAGACAGCTTTTAATTTTACTCGCTTCCAATCCAAGACGAGTATTTAGTACGGAGCAGTTATATGACTTAGTTTGGGGCGAAGACCAATTTGGTGATTTAAAAACAGTGTCCGTTCATATCAGTACCTTACGAAAAAAGATTGAGCGAAATCCGTCCAAACCAGATTATATAATTACAGTAAGGGGATTTGGATATAAATTTCTTCCGTAAAAGTTTAATTTTCTCCTTTTATTATAATTTTCCAATTTCTTAACTTTAATTTAACCTTCACCATTTATGATTAAAGCTATGAGACTGGAATGATATAGGAGGAAAGCCATGAAAGAGATTCAGAATCTTGACGGGGAATGGATTCAACTAATCAAACAGGCTAGAGATATGGGTATGTCCCTAGAGGAAGTACGTACATTCTTACAGTCTATCATGGACGGGAAAAATGTTACTGAGATCGTGGAGATGTTAAGTCAAAAAGTTTCTTTTACATAGATCTTCACTTCCCTCATTCGCACCACTTGTCACCCTCATTGATTTGAAATATCTTCCAAATGATTTGTATCCTAGTAGTTTATTGTATGTCCCATTTATGTAGTTTTCCATAACTAGATGACTTTAATAAATAATAAAGAAAATCCAGAGGAAACAGAATTCCTCTGGATTATTCCTATTATTACATTATTTCAACGCATTTACCGCATTTATTGCTCCAAATCCAGATTCTCCATCATAGCCCGGTTTGAACCAGTCGTCAGCAGAATTTTGAATAATTTGCTTAACTTGAGCAGGGGAGAGAACATCTTTCCCGTACTTGGCAATAATGACTCCAGCAAGACCAGCTGTTTTAGGAGCAGCCATAGATGTACCTGCATAGAAGGCATATCCTCCTGGAACCGTGGATAAGCATAATTTATTGCGGTCTCTTAAATTGGTGTCGCCTGTTTCTAGCCAAGCCGTACCGTAGTCACCCCCTGGTGCGATAACATCGATTTTACCAACACCATAGTTAGAATAAAAAGTGAGATTCTTTTCTTCACCACCAGCAGCAACACGAATCAATGATTGGCTGCTTGGGCTTCGATGTGTTGCACCTTGATCATCTCCAGAAAGTTTCCCAGGACTTGAGATGTCAACGCCTGCATTTCCTGCAGATCCGACTACCGTTACTCCATTCTTAATCGCGTATTGGATAGCGCGGTTGAAAAGACGGACATCTGCAACAACTTCTTGTGTTGCATAGTCAGGGTTTTGGAACCAATCGTAACCACCAAGTGACATGTTAACGACGTCCACATTGTCATCAGCCGCTGTCATTAATGCATTGGCAATATCAGAAGTGTAAGCTCCCCCCGTTGGTCCAAACACTCTATACGCAGCAACTTTTAATTCTGGACCGATTCCTAGTACTCTACCATTTCCGGCAATGGATCCAGCCACGTGAGTTCCATGGCCATCTTCATCCATTGCACTCGTGATACCTGGTACAAAAGATTTTCCGTAAGCATAGTTTTCCTTAATATCAGGATGTGTATAATCAATCCCTGTATCCACAACGGCTACAACAATATCCTTTCCATCCTTCGCTTCTCCAGTTCCACCTTCCAAATTCCAAGAGGCCCCATGGTTTGTTACTTGCTTAATATCCCATTGATAGGTGTTATATAAATCATTTGCAGGTGTAGCCGTGAAATCATCTTCAAGAACTTCCACATTTACTGGAGCTTCAGGATAAATGGTGCTTTCCACACCAGCATCTAGTACGACTGTGCTTTTTTCGATGTCTACTAGGAAGTTAGGGTTATCTGAGTTTACCTTAACAGCACCTAATTTCGGTAACGCCTTAGTTACTTTACCACCAGAACTTTTTACTAGATCTTGATAGTTTGATGGAAGATTTGTATCAGATTTAAAGATAACTATGTAGTCCTTGTCCACCGCTTGAGCTTGAGTAACCCCTAAGCTTCCAAAAAAGGCGGTAGCACTCAGTGTTGCTGTTAACGCACCTGCAATCCATTTCTTCTTCATTAAAATCCCCCTATTAAAAGAATTTTCCAACAACTTAATTATAGAATTCACTTACATAACGCTCAATGGGTGCATTTTGTTTAAACTTGTCATTACTTGTTCGAAATACAAAAAAGTTTCGACAACCGTAATTTAAGTGGAGCAAAAAGTCCTTCATTCATTTTATGAAGGACTAAATGTCAGCAAACTCTTATTTATCCTTATACAAATCCTTTAAATCCTCAATTTCCTTCAATAGGCCTTCCTTTAAAGTAATCTGTGGATCGTAGTTTAATAGTTTTTGTGCTTTTGTAATATCAGCCCAAGTATGGCGTGGCTCTCCGTAAGTGGATCCTGTATATCTACACTTAAGCTTTTGGCCAAGGGCGTCTTCTAGAATGGATAAGCAACTTAAAAGGGAGGCCCTTTCTTTTCCGCCGATATTGATCGTTTCTCCTACAATGCCATCCGAGGTAGCTGCAGAGGCAATTGCGTTTACACAGTCGCTGATATAAGTGAAATCCCTTGTTTGCTGTCCATCTCCGTATATTTCTATTGTTTCGTTAGTAAGTGTTCGTTTAATAAATTTATGAAAGGCCATGTCTGGTCGCTGCCTCGGGCCATAGACGGTAAACAATCGTAAGATCGTGATGGGTAGCCCATCGTTTTGATAAAATACTCGACACAAGTGTTCACCAGACAATTTCGTAACCCCATATGGAGATAGTGGTGTTGGTTCGGAAGTTTCCGTTACTTTTCCATCCTTTTGACCGTAGACAGAAGAGGTCGAGGTATAAATGAATTTTTTTATCGGAAACTTAAGGCATGCTTCCAATAACGTTTGAGTTGCAATAATATTATTGGTTACATACAATGTGAAGTCCTGACCCCAGCTAGATCTAACACCGGGAACACCTGCCAGATGGTAGATGATATCTACTCCCTCAAGTAAGGTGTCCCAATTAGCATGTTGTATATCTTCTTCAACAAATGTAAATCTTGTAGAGTGAAGTAGGTTTTGAAGGTTTCGTTCACGAATCCATCTTGAAGTACCAACGGGTAAAAACACATCAATACCTATCACCTCATTTTGTGGGTTTTGTAGCAAGCGCTCACAGAGATGAGACCCGATAAAACCTGCAGCCCCTGTGACAAGAATTTTCATAATGCACACTTCCTTTGGCTGCTAATTTTCGGAAGGATTTCTCTCCCAGACTGAAAGGATATTATTGGCTACATGTTTCCAAGTGAAATTTTCTTCAACGAGTTTTCGACCGCGAAGCCCCATGTCCCTAGTAGACTCTAAATTTGCTAGCATTTTATTGAGGTGGTTTGCGTATTCAATAGGATCTTCAGGATTTTGAACAAGATAGCCATTATCATTCAGGATAATTTCTGGATTACCACCTCTAGCGGTAGTGATAAACGGAAGCCCTGCTGCCATGGCTTCATAATGAACTCTAGCTAGTGGTTCTTCCCAGATGGATGTGCAAACAAAGACATCTGCGGCACAAAACCAATTGTGAACCTCATCTGCTTGAACATATCCTGTAGTAATAACCGGGATAGGGGATCTTTCTGCTAGTGCACGCGTATAGGAGATGTAATCACTAATCGAATCGTCACTATACCACGCTGCCCCTACGATAACGAGTACAGCATCTTTTGATTTAATATGCGACATGGCCTTAACAAGAACATGTGGCCCTTTGTTTCTAGAGAGACGACCGACAAATAAAATAATCTTTTTGGACCCTAAGTCGTATTTGGAACGAATGGCTTTTCTTGCCTGTAGAGCAGATTCAGATTTTGTCCAAGGAGCAAATCTGGATAAATCTACACCGGAGTAGATCGGGAAGATTTTGGGTGCTGCTTCTGGAAAATAAGATACAATGGTTTGACCAATATATTTACTAATGGTTATGATTGTCTCTAATTTTTCTACAGCTGCTGCTCCTTCAGCCCGGCTAATCTTCTCTGGTTTAAACATATCATTGTGCATGCTTAATATGATTCGAGAGTTAGGAGCGAGTTCGCTTACTGGAAGGACCAGCTTTGGGCGGTTAAAAATGTGAATGATGTCGTATTGCTCTTCTGTTTCTGACAAATATTTCATAATTCCTTGCTTGTAAACATCTAGTAACCTTTGAGAGTCAATACGGACGTAACGAATGCCATTAACAACCTCTTCATCCGGTAGATCCGGATCTGTTCTGCTGATGATGGTAATTTGATGTTGCTCGCTTAATAAGTGGGAAACACCGCATATATACGTTTGGATAGCGCCACCTCGAATATTAGGGACAGGTAGCATTTCTGTACAAATCAGCAACACATTCATGTGCGTTCTCCCTTCTTCTTATTTTTCGTAGAAAGTAAACTTTATTTTTTCTCTTTTGTCTTTTGTTCGTACTCTAGCTTTTTCCGCTGGACTTTTGCTACAATACTTTCAAATTCAGCATTGGACTTTTGTATCTTAACTAGTTTTGACGAAGAGGGACGTTCGGTATTTTTAAGAGCTTTGGACGGTTTCTCTTCATTCATTTTCTTTAGCAATTTTGGGAGATCATCTTCTAGAATGGATTTTAGAAGAAGATCGAGGTCGACCAAAAGATCTTTGTTGCTACTACTTTTAGACTTGAGGGACGGTTCCGTTCTTCTTCTTTGAATTCTTGAACGTAAACTTTCTCGTTCTTGTAGGGATTTCTTTACTTCAGATTCCTTAGACTTAGACTCCTTAGGCTCTTCGAAAGTGGACGGAACGTTTTGTTGTGCTTTAGATGTATCGGACGTTTTGAATTCATTATTATTTTTGACTAGTAATTCTGTATTGCCTAATACGACAGCACTTGGAGTTACATCATAAATGACTTCTTCCTCTGTATAATCACCAGGAGGGTACTTCTCTTTGTCTTTGGCTAATTCGGATAGAACCTCCCATTTATTGGATTCTGTTAGAGTGATTCTGTCTAAGATGGCATCAAGTTCAGTGTTCATAAAAGTCACTGGTTCGAAAACGACTTCTTTTACATGTTTATAAAACTCATTTGGAAACGCCATATCAATCCATAATAATTCAAAGGTTTCTTGGTCAATTGGATTTGCTTGGTGGTAGGCGTCTATTACACCTCGTATCCATTCGAGATCCCAGGTTCCCATATCATCCATTGTGCTTGTAATAATTTTTCGCAAGTCACGAATAGGTAAATCATAAGAAACTCCATCCAAGTCGATGACCCAGATTCCACCAGGTCCTTGTTGTCCATTTGACCAGCCATAGTCTTGGTGAGCTAAGCCCCAATGTGCTTCCCCTTTTGCAATCATTTTTCGATAAGCGGATTGCTTGAATTTTTCATACATTTCAAAGGCTTGCTGTTCAAATTTGTCTACAACCGATAGTAAGTGTGGACTTGCGACCGTTTCAGGGTAAGCATGGGCAATATCTCGGAACCAACCTATTTTTTGAATCATTTTCTCGTAATATTGATTCCATCGATACAGTCGAGAGGACTTTTTTGAGCCGGCTGGTGGAATATATCCTTTTGTATGACGGTGGAATTCTCCTAGACCATAGCAAAGTGCAGAGGCACCCTCTAAATCAATTTTCATTAGCTGTTCAAGAGGAGTTACCCAATCGGTGACAATCCATAACTTGCCTCCTGCCTGTACGTAGAGGTGATTTTCCTTTGTGGGAATAAGGGAGGCAACTCGTGCTCCCTGCTGAACAACATAAGCTTGCGCACCAATACTAAATAAACTCCTTGTTGGCTGGCGGTGAAGAACCTTGATACTGCGTGGTCCGTGGTTGGTCTCTATTTTCCATATTGCTCCACCTTTATCGGGCTTCGAGGTGATAAGAGTCATTTCGGAGACGGTCATATCATAATTTGATATGACTTCATAGGCTAATTTCTCTAGCTCTGGTGGGACATATTGTTCTAGGTCTGCCTCGCTAGTGGCTGAATCGACTAGATGATCCCACGGTTCAATCGTATATTCATGCACATTTTTTTCCTCCAATCTCAAGACAAAAAACTAGCTTGCTTATTTATATGTCAGAGAGAAGGACATGGAATGGGGCATTCGTGGAGCTTTAGCGTAAGAATCGGGAAAAATTGGTCATTTACCTGAGTTATACGTGTTGAATGAATGGGTGATCAAACTAAGGGGAATCTATACCATATGATTGATATGAACGAAGGGGCTATATCGAATGAAGGTGTTATCCATGATTCAACCATGGGCAAGTTTATTTGTTCTAGGAGAGACACAATATGAAACAAGGACTTGGAGGACCAATTATCGAGGTCCACTAGCTATACATACTAGTAAGAAAGTGGACAGACATTCTTGCAGTAACTCGAACATTCATAACCTACTAGCGAAACATGGATATACAGCCAGTACCCTACCTACTGGAGTCATAATCGGTACATGTATCCTGAAAAATTGTATTAAAGTCACTGAAAACCATAACACATGGGCACTCTTAGAAGACGGACGGATAGTTGAAGGAAATGATTTATTTTTAGGAGATTATCGAGTGGGTGGTTATGTATGGGAAGTCGAAAATATGAAGTTGCTAGAAGAGTTCCTTCCTGCCAAAGGGCAGCTTGGAATATGGGAGTATAATGAAGATTCTCAAAACTCACCTAAATAGGTTATAATTAAGACAGGTTGTGACAAAAACCAACATTTTTCACTATTTAAGCAGGAGAATCAGACAGCTAAAGAGAAAGTATGAAGAATCGTATAGGAATCGAAAAAGAATGAATAAGAGTATGGGGGATATAAGGTGCCTTATCAATTAAGTAATAATTTTAGGTTGTTTTCATTGAATTCAAACCGTAAGCTCGTGGAAGAGATGGCGGAGATTTTAGGTTGTAAAATGGGAAATTGTTCTGTTTCACAGTTTAGCGATGGAGAAATTCAAATTCATATTGAAGAGAGTGTCCGCGGCTGTGAGGTATTTGTTGTTCAATCCACTTCGTACCCTGTGAACGATAATATTTTAGAGCTTTTAATTATGATTGATGCGTTGAAAAGAGCTTCCGCAGGTGTCATTAATGTTGTGATTCCTTACTACGCTTATGGTAGACAGGATCGGAAGGCACGTTCTCGGGAGCCTATCACTGCTAAGCTAGTAGCCAATCTATTAGAATCTGCAGGAGCGAATCGAGTTCTTACAATGGACCTTCATACTCCTCAGCTACAAGGTTTCTTTGATATCCCTGTGGAGCATTTAATCGGTGTGCCCGTTCTTGCACAATATTTTATGGAAAAAGGGCTAGAAGATATGGTCATTGTGGCTCCACATAACGGAAGTATCGGAAGAACTAGAAAATTGGCGAACACTTTAAATGCCCCTATTGCTCTTATCGATAAAAGAAAACCAGAAGAAGGCGGACATGAAACGTACGATGTGATTGGAAATGTAGAAGGCAAAAACGCCATCATTATTGATGACCTCATTGATACAGGAACAACCATCACGTTTGCAGCAAAAGCATTAGCCGAACACGGGGCAAAAGCCATCTATGCTGGCTGTACACACGCAGTATTTACAGGGAACTCAATTGAAAAAATTGAACAGTCACCAATTAAAGAACTGGTTGTAACTAACACGATTGAACAACCTGAAGAGAAGCAACTCGAGAAAATCACTTGCTTATCTGTTGCCCCATTGCTGGTAGAAGCGATTGACCGCATTCATAGTGAAAAAGCGGTAAGTCCATTATTTGAATAACAAAGAAACTCTATCCGAGTTACAAAATTTGAATTAACCGTGCTATTCGAACGGTCTTCGCACTTAAATTAACAGACAATTTGATAAGAAAAATGCTTGGAACAATGTGTTCTCCAAGCATTTTTTACATTATTTTACTAAGTTTGAAAGATAAACGGAAAAATTCCGCTTATATGAACCTAACCTTTTGATTTAGTTAAATTTAGAGAAGTTAAACGGAATATATCCGCTTATATCTGCTTTTTAAGCCCCAACTATATACAATAACCGGAATATCTCCGCCTATGAATTCCTATACCTCTGTGAAAAAGTCAACTTCTACAATATTTACTAACTAGAATATCCAAAACCTACTACCACTTTCCGCACATCAAGACTCAATTAAATTAGCAAACAAATCAGTTGCGAATTGGACTGCTAATTTTATTTGTTAATTAAGTTTTTATACTCGAAAACCGAACCTGTTACGAGTAAAGGATAGAGTTTTTTTGTATGAAGCATTATAGATACGCTTGAATCATCTTAACAATGGCTACGCATAGACCTAGTGCACTTGCCTTAAGTTTGGCAGGGTGGTGCCGCTTACTTGCATAAAGGTAAATCAGGACCATAGCAAATCCCATCGGAAACCATAAGGTAAAATCTCCCCCGTCCTCAGTTGAAGTTGAAAAAAGGGGACCAATATTCGTACTAACTAAAAAATATATAAATATAGTAAAACTGCGATTTTCAAGTTCTTTACTCCATTTATAAAGTAAATATAATATGCCAATAAATAATAAAGGTATTAGGATATTATAAATAAGCAGAAGAATCCATCCTTTCACCAATGAATACATATATTGTAGCACCTTATATGGTAAAATTGGGAAATAATAGTGTTTGTTTTGTGACTTAAAAACGGGGGGTGGATCAATGACTGTAGACTTTACTTTTAACATAATTACCATCATCTTAGATCTTATAGCTTGGGTGAGTATAGGGATAATCTCCTTTCACATCTACCAAAAAAAGGCTATTAAACTAAAAGCTTGGAAAGTTATTGTCGTTTTATACATAGGGCTTTTTTCATTTAATATAAATTGGCCCATGTTTGATACGGTGGTAAAGCTTCCTATATTACCTCTTGGTGTGTGGATATTGTATTTCATTCTAAAGAGGAAAGAAGGAAGATGGGAGACATACCGATCGCATGCTTGGTTAGGTTTTGGGGCAAATGTTATTTTCATAGCAACGACGTTACTTGCTGTACCGTTGCAGCATGTATTTTATCCTGAAGAGGTAGCAACTACCTATCTATCAAATATCGAGAATGCTTATTCGATTCCAGTTCACCCTTCTGCTACTGAGAAAAAGATAAATAAAGTAACCTTAAAGAATCAACTCCCTAATATGACGGTTGAAATGGTATATAGTCAAGATTGGTATGAAGAGACCTATATGGAAATGGAATCTAATGAACGAAATGAACGATTCCCATATCAGCTTACAGGGGTGACATCAAAGTGGGGCAGTGGGAAAAGCCCAGTTATATATATTGAAATTGATGGAAAAGGTTTATTAATTAAAACAAAGGAAAAGGAGTTATATTTTAGATCAGTCGATTCGTTTCTTGAGGAGGTCAATTGATCGTGAAAAAGAAGAATATATGGCTACTTATAGCTTTCGGTGCAGTTTCACTGACAACTTTTTTAGTTTATTGGTTCTTTTTTTGGCCACCTAAAACATTTCCCTCTAATGAGCAAATCGTTCGAGAGATTAATAGTACCTATGAAGAAGCAGGAGCAAAGGTGATTCAAGATATCTTATTTGTTGACACGCATCATGTGGTTGTCCCATATATTTCAGCAAATGAGGATTATGGACTAAGCTACTGGGGCTGGAGGAATCATAAATGGCAAGTCTTAACGATTGATACAAAAGGTGAACCGAAAGTGTGGAAGGTAAACGGAAATGACCTTACTTCATTCGCTATTGTTTGGAATGCGCACCCGGACGATCATCTGCACGCGATTCAGTTTTACTTACTTAGGAATAGAAACTATGGGATGACCAATGGGGTGGAACATTATTCACCAAGAATTCAAATGGAAAAGGAAATCTCATTAAGAGAAAAGTCTTACGGAATATTAAAACTACCAAAGGATTGGGCTCTCGTTTTAAGTTCAGTATTAATAGAAGATAGAGGAGGGCAATCTAGCTTATTCTTCAATGACTTATTTCCTTCGCAAAATGCATATTTTGGTTGGATCCCTTATGACCAATCGAGAAAAGAAGTATTTCCAGAACGAACAGTGAATGGCAATACGTATGTTGTAGATGATATTTACCAGGAGCATGTGATGCTATTAAATACAGTAGATTTAGAAATCCCGAAATAAGATTGTTAAGGATCTTTCGAAGAAGATCCTTTTTTAAAACGATCAGATCTGTTGTTAGATCCAACCTTTTGTCTTTGCAATGCTAGCTGCTTCTGTACGATTTTTAGCTTCAAGCTTTTGGATGATTTCTGATATATAGTTTCGTACAGTTCCAGAGGATAGGTACAGCTCAGAAGTAATCTCTTTCGTGGTTTTTCCTAAGGAAGCCAATCGTAGAATTTGCTGTTCCCGCTCTGTAAGTGGGTTTTCCTCACGGATTAAGTCAAAGGTAAGCTCTGGGCTAAATATCCGTTTTCCTGTCATGCACTTTCGGATGGCATCTGCTAATTCCTCAATCTCTCCATCCTTTAACAAGTATCCATGCACCCCGCTTTTAACCGCACGTTCGAAATAGCCAGGGCGAGCGAATGTTGTTAAGATAATCACTTTGCTGTGAGAACCTCTCTGTGCAAGCTGTTCAGCAACATCTAATCCACTAAGCGCTGGCATTTCTATATCCATCAGGCAAACATCGGGGTTTAGTCTGAGGATGGAGGAGAGTGCTTCTTCTCCATTGACCGCTTGGCCAATCACTTCCATATCTTCTTCTAAATCTAGAAGGGAGCCTAGTGCACTTAATAACATTTTTTGATCTTCTGCAATGAATAACCGAATCATACAATTGCTCCTCTTGGTTCTGCTTTTTTAATAATAGGGACGGTAATTTTCAACATGGCTCCATGTTGGTTATTAAGCTCGAGCCCACCATCGATCAGAGTAAGCCTTTCTTCCATGCCTCTCAAACCATTTCCAAAGAGTTTGTTTTTCTCTACCCCCATCCCATCGTCGTGAATGATAATGTCCATTTTTTCAGTGGATTGAGAGATGGAAATGGAACAATGGGTTGCCTTGCTGTGCTTAACGACGTTGGTTGCCGCCTCTCGAATGCACATGCTCACAATGTTTTGTGTAACAGGCGGGATGAGAGAAAAGTCAGATGATCCATTATACTCGAAGGTAATTTCTGCAGCACGCAAAATTTGTTGCACTTGTAATACTTCCTCTGCAATGGTAGTAGTTCTCATATCGGATACAAGCTCCCGCACTTGCTTTAGAGCCGTCCGTGAAGTGACTTCCATTTCTCTAGCTTCCTTTCGAGCACGATCGGTATCTACTGCGACTAGTCTTTGGACAAGCTGACTTTTTAGAGTCAATAAAGATAAGGTATGCCCAAGCGTGTCATGAAGATCTCGAGCAATTCGTACCCTCTCTTCTCGCTTCACTAATTCTTCGATATGCTGATTTGCTTTTGCAAGCTTCTGTTCAAGCTCCATTCTTCGATTCATGGAGCGAATGCCAAACGGTGAAATGAACATAATGACGAGAAACGGAACAAAATAAAGGATGTCTTTCGTAAAATGTATGTTTCCCATTACAAAGTGATAAACAAAAGGAGCTAAAAGGACAGCAATTAGACTAATAAAAGCTCGTTTAAATTTCACTTTTTCTCGGTAATACCCAATAAAGTTAGCAGGGAAGAATCCTAGAAAGATATGATTAAGATCATAAAAGCAACTAAAAATGAAAATAATCGACATTTGAACAGTTAGCCAATATGTGAATGCCGTTTTTCCAGTTGTAAAATAGAGCTGCCGATACGTTATTAAAAAAAGGAGTACCAATCCGAAACCAATGATTTGCTTTGTCCCAGTTTCAGCTAGTAAATAGTTAATCGGAAAAAGAACATAAACCAAAAAGATGTAGGGAAAAAAGCCAAATTGCTTTGGAAATATCCCGATCGACTTTTTCATATTTCATCACACCGCTTCTTGTTTACTTCGAATATACTTCGATAGTAACATGAACAAAGCAAGATAGGTGACTAATATCAGAAAATTTTTCCAATTGGGCATCTCGTCTTGGACAATCTCCCATGCACCACTCCCAAAATGAAAAGCAGGTAATGACTTTCCTATTGTTTGCATCATCTCTGGCATGATTTCCAGTGGCATCCACATTCCGCCTGTAACTGCAAGAACCATGTATAACACATTGCTAATACCAGCGGCTGTTTCTACTTTTTTCATTAAACCAATTAATGTTCCAATAGCAAGGAAAGGTAATGAACCGAATAAAATCCATAATCCGCTAGCGATCCATTCCAATGCAGAAAGCGATACTCCATTAATGATGGCACCTGAGGCAAAAATAACCGTAATGGAAAGCACATGAATGAAGGTTTGACCAACCATTTGTGCCGCAAAATATACACTTTCTGATAGAGGCGTCATGCGAATATACTTTGACCAACCTTCTGCTCGTTCTTGAACCATGCGGATTCCAAGAGTCATAATGCTAGAACCCATCACGCTAAATACAGTCATGGACATTAAATAATGAGCGTCCCATGCCGAAGGGTCTTCTGGGTTCGTATTGACTACATTTGTAAAGATATAATAAAAGATAATCGGCATAACTAAAGACCAAAAGAGAAAATACTTATTTCTCAGTATTCGTTTTATCTCCATTTTGCATTGTAACAAGAATATATTCATTCTATATAACCTCCTTATTTGTACTTGTTAGCTGTTCAAAAGCATCTTCCAATTTTCCCCGTTCAATTTGTATGTCATGAGCGCCAAGTTTTTCTTGAAAAAGAATCGCTAATACTTTGTCTGCGTTCGTCGATTGAACATAAACTCGACCATTGGTTCGGTTAATATGCTTGATCTCTGGGAATTGATACAATTTTTCGAATGACGCGTCAGGTTCTAAGATGAATGAAACGGTTTGGTTTGTTATTTTTGATTTAATCTCCGACGGTGTCCCATCAGCGACAATCCTTCCATCTTTAAATAGAAGAATCCGCTCTGCTGCATCATCCGCCTCCTGCAAATAGTGAGTAGAGAAAAGAATGGTCTTTCCTTGTTTGGCTAGAGAATTAATGGTTTGCCAAAACCGGTTTCTTGATGAGATATCCATGCCTACAGTCGGTTCGTCAAAAATGATGAGATCGGGATTTCCGGCAAGTGCAAGGGCAAAGCTAACTCGACGTTTTTGACCGCCTGATAATTTTTCTGCCTGTGTTTTTAGATCTTGCTCTGTTAGACCGGTTATTTCAATAAGTTCATCAAGTGAAAGGGGATTAGGATAATAGCTTCGTATAAGTGTGAGTATTTCGTGAACCTTTAAGCCAGGCATCATACTAACTTCCTGCATCATCACGCCAATTTTCTCACGTACGTTCTTTGCTTTTGGGGAAAGTCCAAAGATTTGGATGTTGCCTGCTGAGGGCTTAAGTAAACCTAAAATCATGGATATCGTAGTTGTTTTTCCTGCAGCATTCGGTCCTAAGATGGCCACTATTTCTCCTTTATTAATCGAAAAGTTGATATGGTTAACAGCCGTCTTTTGCTGGAAAGATTTTGATACATTAGTTAAGCGAATGACCTCGTTCATATTTGAACACCTCCTGATTTGATACTTTCATTGTATAATCATGGAAAAGGTGATTTTAGTAAGGGATGTCATGAAAATCACATGACAAATGTCATTTTTACAAAGGCTCTTGAGATCATATAGGGAATCATCATAAAATGGAGGGTATAGCATTTCGCAGATAAAGGTGATGACATGATACACAACTATTCAGGTGAAACGATCAGTTACAATATAAACTACAAAAAACGCAAGTCTATTGGAATTTCCGTTGATGTTTATGGAAATATTGAAGTCCAGGCTCCTAAAGGAACACCCAATGAGTATGTGCTTTTATTTATCGAAGAAAAATGGGACTGGATTCAAGAGAAGTCTAAGGAAATGAAGGCGCGAGCGCTTGGACCGCAGGAAAAGGTTTATGACCATGGCGAAAGTTTTCTTTATTTAGGAAACACCTACCCCATCCAAATCTTTCACGACGCAAATCTTACGCAGAATCATGTGAAGTTTGAAGAAAATAAACTGTTTATCTATGTAAAAGAGTTAGAGGAAGAAAAAATTAGACAGGCACTAAAGCGCTTCTACTATCAGCAATGTAAGACATTGGTAGAGAAGAGTATTAAGTCTTATCAAAGCAACTTTAAAATAAAGCCAAAGGTGGTCCGTATTAATGACAGCAATCGTACGTGGGGAACTTGTGATTCCAATCAGCAGTTAACTTTTAACTGGAAGCTTGCGATGGCACCCCAAAGGGTAATTGATTATGTGGTTGTGCACGAAATGTGCCATATGTTGCATTTAAATCATGATCGTTCTTTTTGGAGACTTGTTGGGAAAATTATGCCGGATTACAAGGAACAAGAAAATTGGCTAGCTTTTTCTAGTTGGAAAATGACAGTATAGTAAGGCGAGAGTCCTCATTTATGAAGGCTCTTTTTTTATGTCACCAATTGGTTGATTTTACAATTTGCAATCATATATCTATCCATCAATATTGCGAGTATAATAGTACTAAAGTAGTAATTATTCCAATTACGAAAAGGCAAATCTACTGAAAGGTAGAGACGCAAAACCGTGGGTCTAAGGTGAAAGCTAAGATTGCCAGGTTATCGAATACAGCCAGAGATGGCTTTCACGAAGTGCTAACATGCTACGTGAAATTGGAGGAAGATCAAATGAATAGAGAAGAGATGTTTGATAAAAGGTTACTTATTCGTGATATATTGAATACCCTATGGGTTATTATTGGACTGTATTTGTTAGGGACAGGTATACACTTTTTTCTTACTACTTATGATAAGTGGTTATTTTTTTTAGAAGTGATTTTATTTCCATTATTTAAATTTATCGCTGTCATGGCATGTGCAGAGCTGTTTATGAGTAAATTCCGGAAACACACGGAGTACTATATCATGATTGTAATTACTCTTTTTATTAGCATCATAATTATTAGTATTTACGATAAAGTAATTTTGATGGTTTTACTCATTACTCCTGTTCTGGTCTCATTGTTTTTCTATAATAAAAGAATCATTCGCTTTTCAGTGTTTATATCGATCCTCACTTTTTTATTCATTTATTTTTTTTATGAACCGGTACATGCTTCTATGGATACAGCAGATTTGATTATTATTATCTTAATTTTATTAGGGATTTCACTACTTATATACAGCCTCATGAAACATAGTGATCAAGTGATGAAAGAATTGTTAAAAACAACAAAAGAAAAAAATGATCTATTCTCTAAAAACATTCAAATGGAAAGGCTTTCCCGGTTAGATCCTGTTACGGAGTTATATAATCACAGGTCTTTTCATGAACAGTTGGATTCGATTGTTGGTTTACGTTCATCAGAGGAGTTAAACGTTCATGTAGCCGTCCTTGACATTGATAATTTCAAACAAATCAATGATACGTTCGGCCATAGAGCTGGAGACAGTGTCATTATAGAAGTCGCAAGGCAAATTAAATTTTTCTCTGTTGGCGATGACTTTCCTTCTAGGTACGGAGGAGAGGAATTTGGAATTATCACAATGGGAACGTCGGAAGAGGATTTTATTATAAGGGTGGAAAACATCCGGGAAAGTATTGCAAACACTAGTTTCCCTGAGCTCAAAGGGCGACACGTAACAATCAGTATTGGTGTACAAAAACTGTTGCCTGGAATGAACAAGGAAGATCTCTTTAAAGGGGCAGATACAGCACTTTATACAGCAAAGAGAACAGGGAAAAATAAAACGGTAGTTAATTAGGGCAGAATCAGGGAATGAAGAGTGACAATGGGGGCTAACCATTGTCACCTTTTTACGTTTGAATTACCTTCCAATTATCATTGACTGTAGCTTTTACTGTTCCATACTTGGAAAAATAATTAGCAAGCAGTTCAGTCATGTCGATTTGAATTTCTTTTATGACTTTCTTTCCCTTATACATAGAATAGTTCCCACCACCGGTAGCGCGGTAATTATTCATGACCACGTGATACTTTTGCTTCCGATCCAAAGTTTCACCATTCTTCATTAGAGAAACAATTCGTTCACCAACTGGTTTTCCAACATCAATTGTGTATTGAATTCCTTCCCACATATCGTAATTATAATGTTGAGGCTTAGGGTCGATGAATTGGGGATTTACTGCTATTTCTCCATTTTCGTTTACGATAAAATAAGTAGCGCTTTTTTCTAATCCATCCTTAATATCTTGTCCCGTTAGCTCTAATACCGTCAACGTATTTGGATAGATATAATTTGAAACAATATCCCTCATCGTTACGTTCGTTGGAAGGCCAATGGCATGATTGCTGAACAGAGCGGTGTTGGATATATCAACGTTACTTGCTTCCATTTGTACCTGGTTGATAAATTCTATAAAAGGGTGTTCTTTTATACGCGCAAGGAAAGGATCTTTTATGATCATATCGCCTTGAATACGTCCGATGGGTTGATCGAGCCAATTTTGCGTTTTCTCTTCGTAAGGTAGAATCAATCGTAATATTTCCTCATCTTCTTTCCACTCCTTAACCGGAACAAGAGAGGCTTTTTTAGAAAGACACTTCCATTTATGATCACGATCCAAAGTAAACTCTATATCAACCTGCCCCATACAAACTCCACTGTTTCCAGGTTGAACAATCGTAACACCGTTTAGCTCATCGGCCAATAAGCGGTGCTGATGTCCCGTTAATAACACATCAATGCCTTCTACTTCTTGGCATAGTTGATAGGCTTGGTTTTCACCTGTGACCGCTTCGGTTGGTTCTCCAGTTTTGAGGTTTCTTTCAAAGCCACCATGATAGGAAACAACGAAAAGATCAGGTTGTTCGTTTTCTTTGATATGAGGAATCCACTTTTTAGCACTTTCCACAGCATCCTCAAATTCTAATCCATCTATATGTTCTGCTTTCTCCCAGTTTGGGATATAAGGTGTTGTTAAACCTAAAATGGCCACCTTTATGCCTTCTGGAAGTATTTTAATGGTGTAGGGTTTGCCAAAGAAAGGTTCTTTTGTTTGATTGTTAAGTATATTGGCAGATAAAATGGGAAATTGAGCTTCAGAGACGCTTTGTTTTAATGTGGATAGGCCATAGTTGAACTCATGGTTTCCAATGATAGCTGCATCATAATGTAGTTTGTTAAAAGTTAGAATAACGGGATTAGGTAAATGACTTTGCTTTTTTACATAGTGATAGGTTAATGGTGTACCTTGAATACTATCACCATTATCAATTAGAAGGAGGTTCTCTTCCGTTCTACGGAGGTGTCGGATATAGGTAGCGATTTTGGCTAAACCAATGGATTCGTATGTATTGGTTCCATATAAAATAGGGAAGATCTGTCCGTGGGTATCACTAGTTTCTACTATTGTTAGTTTCGCGTAATTATGCTGATTCATGACACTCGCCCCTTTCCCTACATGGTGTCATTATACAGAAAAAGGTGCATGACCACAAAGGGCCAGCACCAATTATATTATTTCCATTCTGTATGGAAAATTCCATCCCGATCATTTCGCTCATACGTATGTGCTCCAAAATAATCACGTTGGGCTTGTAAGAGATTCGCATGTGACCGACCGGTACGATAGCTATCGTAGTAGGTGAGGGAAGCACTTAAACAAGGGAAGGAGATCCCTAATTGAATTCCCTCACATACGATATTTCTTAATCCTTGTTGGTATTTCTTCAGCTTTTCAGCAAAGAAAGGAGCAACAAGCAAGTTAGCAAGATGTGGATTCTCTTTATAAGCTTGGCTAATGACATTCAGGAACTCTGCTCGAATGATGCAGCCACCACGGAAAATTAGCGCAATATCTTCTAATGGAAGATTCCAATCATAAAGCTCTGAAGTCGCTTTATATTGGTTGAAGCCTTGAGCATATGCACAAATCTTCCCCATATATAAAGCTTGTCGGACGTATTCAATATATATTTCTTTGTTCCGTTTCGAGTGCAGGGTGGATGGTCCTTCTAACATTTCTTCTGCGGCCACTCGTTCTTCTTTTAAAGAAGAGACATAACGAGCAAACAATGATTCGGTAATGATGGATGTAGCTATTCCATTGTCAATTGCTTGAATACTCGTCCATTTACCTGTTCCTTTTTGACCGACCTTATCTAGAATCACATCAATAAGTGGGAGTCCAGTTAAATCGTCTCTTTTTCTTAAAATCTCAGTTGTGATTTCTATTAAGTAACTCTTCAATTCCCCTTGATTCCAAGTTTCAAAGATATCAGCAATTTCATCAACAGATAAAAGCAAGGTATCTCTTAAAAACGAATAAGCTTCGGTAATGAGTTGCATATCGGCATACTCAATTCCGTTATGGACCATTTTAACAAAATGACCAGAACCTTTTGGTCCAATATATACACAGCAAGGTGTCCCGTCTACCTGTGCAGCAATCTTTGTTAGAATAGGAGCGACCTTATCGTACACTTCCTGGTCTCCACCTGGCATGATGGAGGGGCCAGTTAAAGCCCCAACTTCTCCACCAGAAATTCCAATTCCTAGGTACCCAATACCTCTTGCTTTTAGGTCCTGATATCTGCGTTCGGTATCTTCGTAGTGGGAGTTTCCACCATCCATGATGACATCGCCTTCCTCAAGATAAGGAAGCAAGGCTTGAATCACAGAATCAATCGGAGCACCTGCTGTGACCATAAGAAAGATTTTTCTAGGTGTTTCTAACGATTGAACAAAATTCTCAATATCATAGAAAGGGTGGATAGACTGACCATCTAGTTTTTGAACAAGCTGATCAGTTAAGTCCCTTGTATAATTGTAGACGCTTACTTTTTCACCGTTATTAGCCATGTTTAAGGCAATATTACTTCCCATAACCCCTAAACCAATGACTCCAATGGTATTGTACATCTAATTTCGACTCCTTTTATACGAACAAGCTTAGTAATAGAATAAATCCTAATCCAGCTACAGAAATAATCGTTTCTAGCAATGTCCATGTAGCAAATGTTTCTTTCATGCTTAAACCAAAATACTCTTTAAACATCCAGAAGCCCGCATCGTTTACGTGAGAAGCAATTAAGCTACCAGCTCCTGTTGCTAGTACGACTAGTGCAAGGTTTACATCCGTTTGACCTAACATCGGAATAACCAAACCAGCTGTTGTTAAGGCAGCCACAGTAGCAGATCCTAGAGAAATACGTAGAATTGCTGCAATGATCCAAGCAAGTAAGATTGGTGATAAAGAAGTTCCTTTGAACAACTCAGCTACATAGTCACCTACGCCACCGTTGATTAATACTTGCTTGAAGGCACCACCTCCACCAATGATTAATAGCATCATTCCAATATGAGAGATAGCTGTTGTACAAGATTCCATTACGTTTTTGATTGGAATTTTTCTTGCTAATCCCATCGTGTAAACGGCAAATAATAAGGAAATCAACATAGAAGTACCAGCATTACCGATAAAGCGAATCATTGCTAGGAAACTATTATCCTCAAAGCCCATTGTTTTTTGAAGCAAAGTAATAATCGTAGCGATGGACATTAAAATAACAGGAAGTAAAGCGGTAAACACACTGATACCAAATCCAGGTGTATCTTCAAGCTTAAATGTCTTTTGTTCACCTAATGAAGCGATATTACCTGTTTTTGTAAATGATGCTGGAACTAACTTCTTTGCAATCTTTGTAAAGACAGGTCCAGCTAAGATAACGGTTGGAATAGCAATAATGAAACCATAAAGTAACACTTCACCAATGTTTGCACCATACTCACCAGCAATAACTGTTGGTCCTGGATGTGGAGGTAAGAACCCGTGTGTTACAGATAAAGCAGCTGTCATTGGAATACCAAGATACAAAATAGAAATCTTTAATTGTCTTGAAATCGCAAATACAATTGGAATTAATAAAACTAATCCTACTTCAAAGAATAAAGCGACACCGATAATGAATGAAGCGGCTACAACAGCCCATTGAATATTTTTCTCACCAAATTTGTTTACTAGGGTCATCGCAATTCGTTGCGCACCCCCAGAGTCTGCAATCAATTTACCTAGCATTGCACCTAGTCCAAAGATCAATGCTAAGTGGCCGAGCGTACCACCTAAACCTGCTTCAATAGTTGTAACGATTTCATCTAATGGCATACCAAGTGCTAAAGCCACCCCGAAAGAAACGATAATTAATGAAATAAATGTGTTTAATTTTAACCCCATGATCAAAATGAGTAAAGCGATAATTCCTACTCCGACGATAACTAATGGCATCGTAGTTTCCCCCTAAATAATTTATTTTTGTATTAAGCCTCTTTGATAATTGGCAATTTGTTTATATTCATTTTCTAGCACTCTTGATAAGTTAATGAAAATCGGCAATAGCTGTCTATATTCTTTTACCGCCTCTTCATTTGGTGTGTGTTTGTAAGTGCTGCCAATCATTTCAGAAGCAATTTCAAATGACTCGATTTTTCCTGTCGCAAGTAAGCCTAAAATACATGCTCCTAAACAAGAGCTTTCATAGCTTTCTGGAACAACTAATTCAGATTCGAAAATATCGGACATCATTTGACGCCATACATCTGATCTAGCAAAGCCTCCCGTTGCTTGAATGCGAGTGACAGGACCCTCCATGCATTCTATTAGAGCTAGGAAAACCGTGTATAAATTGTAGATTACGCCCTCTAGAGCGGCGCGAATCATATGCTCTTTTTTATGTGAGAGCGTTAAGCCAAAGAATGAACCACGTACATCTGGATTCCAAAGTGGAGCCCGCTCACCAGCTAGGTAAGGATGGAAAAGCAAGCCGTCGGCACCTGGTCTTACGCGTTCTGCAATCTTCGTTAATACCTCGTACGGATCAATTCCAAGTCGTTTTGCTGTTTCAATTTCTGAGGAAGCAAATTCATCTCGGATCCAGCGAAGAATCATTCCGCCATTATTTACTGGCCCACCTATGACCCAGTGATTTTCAGTTAGTGCGTAGCAGAAGATTCGTCCCTTTTCATCGGTTTGTGGCTTCTCAATAATTGTTCGGATCGCTCCACTTGTACCAATTGTGACAGCGATTTCACCTTTGCGAATAGCATTCACTCCAAGATTGGAAAGTACGCCATCACTTGCACCGATAACAAAAGGAGTTTTGACATCAAGTCCCATTTGCGTTGCAAAATCTGGATGAAGGTCAGTAAAAACTTGTGTGGTTGGGACCAACTGTGACAATTGATCTCTCGTAACGCCTGCAATCAATAATGCCTCTTCATCCCAATCCAAGGTTTGGAGATTCATCATGCCCATGGCAGATGCAAGGGAATAATCGACCACATACTGGTTAAATAACTTTTTGAAAACATATTCTTTTATCCCGATGTATTTCTTTGCTTTTGTAGCAATTTCTGGGCGGTCATTGGTGATCCAAGCCATTTTACTTAATGGTGACATCGGGTGAAGAGGTGTTCCGGTGCGTTTGTACACCTCATGACCATTCAGTTCCGTTTTAATCTTATGCGTCCAAGCTTCACTGCGATTGTCAGCCCAAGTGATACATGCCGTAAGAGGCTGGTCATTTGTATCGATAGCAATCACGCTGTGCATCGCACTGCTGAATGAAACAAACGCTATATTTTTTTGTGGGTTTTTCTTTGTGATGTTTGAAACGGCTTTCAAAACTGCTTGGAAAATTTCTTCCGGGTCTTGTTCAGCTGTTGAAATATTGGGTGTGTAGAGAGGGTAGCCAATATTCTCTGTTTGAATCACTTCGCCTTTCTCAGTAAAAAGAACGGCTTTCGTACTGGTTGTTCCTATGTCTACACCTAACATATAGCTAGTCATTTTCCTGTTCTACTCCTTTAGAAAGCATTTGTTGTGACATCCAGAGATCATCTACTTTTCCTTGAACATCATCAAAATTTTGATGTAAAGATTGAACCATGAGGGTTCTTTCTTTTGTTTGAATGGCTTCAATATATAATTCGTGATTTTTAATAATTCGATCAAAGTCTTCGTACTTTTCCTGGAAACGTGCTCTCATTGATAAAAGAATGAAGCTTTCCATGACGGGTCTTAAATTGTTCCATATCATTAGCATGTACGAATGATTGATGGAACGAATAATGGTTTCGTGGAATAGGAGATCCTGATAGGAGAACTCATCGGCATCTTGATACTTAATAGCGACTTTCATCATTTCAAGTATCTTACTAAGCTCCTTAACTAATTCAGTCACATCCATTCTTACTAATCGTTCAAACACAAATGTTTCAATAAGTAGACGAACATCATATATTTCTTCTATTTCTTTTTCGGTTAACCCAATGACAACGGCACCCATTCGTTCTAGTCGAATGATGTTTTCTGATGCAAGTACTTTTAACGCTTCACGAACAGGTGAACGACTCACAGCAAAATCTGCAGCTAGTTTATTTTCAGAAATGATGGCACCGCTTTCAATTAAACCAGAAATAATTCGCATTCTAAGCTCGCATGTCACACGATCGCCAGCAGAAGCCTTTGAGAGCCATTTTGATGGATATAAAAAATCCTTAGATTCGGTCATATCTACACCTTCCTGTTAATCAAGTATACTTGTATACAAGTATTATAACTCTAGGTTTTTAATTTTTGCAAGCGCTTTACAAAAAGTTTTTTTTGGAAATTTTATTAAACTAGTATGTTATCCCTAAGTAAATGCCTTATTTACAATAAAAAATGCTACCCAGATGGAGTAGCATTTTTTAAAATCCTTCTAAATATTTGGCATACATCATGTTTTTATAACGTGCTAAGTAAAAGGCATGCCTGTTATTGGCCTTTAGTGCGATATATGGATCTGGGTTTTGATGATTAATCTCAATTACATAGAGTTTTCGATTTTCATTCATTCCGATATCAAAGCCGATATTCGCAAGGTGATATCCTTGTTGTTCGAAAAGAGCCAATATTTCTTTTACTAATGTATTAATCTTTAAGAGTACTTCTTCAATCTCCTCTGAATCTAGTTTCCACACATTTTTAAGGGTAGCAGAAGCCATTTCGGTTTGTCCGCCTGCCGTAATATTGCTTACCAATTGTCCCTTCGCACCGTACCTTGAATATACTCCAAGGTTATCCCATAGACCCCATTCATTTTTAATCATCATCACTCGAAAGTCAATCATCCGATCATCATATGTCATTAAAGGAATAGTCTGTTGTACTACATACATATAAGGAGGAAGGTTAGCTTGGAAAAAGCTCATCATTTCTTGCTGGGTAGAAAAGCTTTTTACATGTTTACTATGGTTTACATAAAAAGAAACAGCAATGTTGTCGGCTGTTTGAACCACCTTGAAAATACGCTTACCTAATCTCCCGTTTATAGGTTTGATATAAATACTTTTATAAAGATGCAGCATATGACTGATGTCGTTAGGTTCTTGATAAAGAGTCGTTTGAGGTAACACATGATCAAACTTTGGAAGGAGTATCTTGTGCATCTCCCATTTTGAAAAGTGTGGAAAGTTAAATACTTTAGGACCTAACACTGAAGTTAAATGGTTTATTTTATCATGAAAGTTTTTATATTTTGAGGTTAAGCTTGCCTCGAGAATCGTCATAACGGTTGCTGGATAAGGAAACGTTCCGTATTTCCATGATTCGTGTTCGGGTTGATATAAAAAACCGGAAATGGTCTGTTGCTCAGTATGAATACTTTCGAGAGAAAATACAAGAATGGCTCCACCTATCTGCTGATATCTTTTCACGAAGCTCTTATAGGTAAAAAGCATTTGTTCAACTTTTTTATCTGTCAGCTCTGTAAGAATGCCTATAAATGGACCAATCCGTATGAGATTGTCATTTAGTAGGATGTCGTATGAGCAGGTTAATGGGATTTGAAGCTCTTGGATAATATCTTCTGATAATAGAATCACATTTCCTTCAACAGAGTCTGAAACCTCTATTTTCACCTCGACGGCCTTAACACCGAATGTTAAGCTTCCGTTTCCCTGTTCAGGAGTCAAGGTAGAATGAGGAGAAAATGTGATGGTATGCTTTGTTTGATTACATGGTTTAATATGATGCATGATTTTCACCTCCAACTTCAAGCACCTGTTTCTTCTTGTAGTATATGTACACACAAGAAGGTAGGAATGTGTTTTGCGCAAAGGATTGGAAAATGGTTAAATGCCCTTACCATAAATGGACTTTTTCAATAGAATAAACCAAAGCCACAAAAGAGAGTGGGTGACATCATGAAACATCTGCATTTAAACCAACTACTTCCTGTTTTTGGGGGAAAGGTAATTCACGGAAATGGATCGCAAGTAATAAAAAATGCTGCAAAATACGGGGAACATGTCATAACCGATCATTCATTGGTTTTTATTGTAAAAAAAGGAAAAACGTTGCCCTTACCAACGAAGGTTTCCTCCATTACGGTCGTAACCTCCACACCTAGATTGTTGAAACATGTTAGTAGTGACACAACGATTGTCTATGTACCAGATGTAAAAAAGGCGTACTATCAGTTTATTACCTTTTACAGAAATCTTTTTACCCTACCTGTGATCGGGGTGACAGGTACCTCTGGAAAGACGACCACAAAAGAGATGATCTCATGGATTTTATCAGAAAAGCAAAAGGTGGTAAGCACGTATTTAAGTCATAATGGTTTAAGAAGAAACTTGGATTATTTATTGGAAATAGATGATACCAAGGACAGTGCCATATTTGAAATGGGGGTTTCAGGTCCTAATCAGTTGCTGTATTCAGCCCGATACTTCCGACCACAAATTGGAATTATCACAACCATTGGCACCGATCATATTGAAGGATTTAAAAATCAAGATTTATATGTAAAAGAAAAGATTAAGATGGTTCAAGCAGTAGGACCTAAAGGGACGTTAATTCTAAACCATGATAATCCGTACTGTAGAAGGCTCAATCTGGAATCTTTTAAAGGAAAAGTCATTTATTACGGAATGGAGAAAACAGCCGATTTTTATGCTCATTCCGTGACTTTTAATCTGAAAAAAAATGGAATGGACTTCGTAATTGTTTGCAAAGAAGGGGAGTATTCTGCCTTTGTCCCAGGATTCGGTAAGCATAATGTGTACAATGCGTTGGCCGCAATCATCGCATGTTCATTAGTCGGTAAGAGCATTCCTGAGACCATTACTAGATTACAAACCTTTTCACACGTAAAAAGTCATCTTCAGTTCCACAAAGGAATCAAGGGGAGCCTAATCATTGATGATACATGGAACACCAATCTTACATCCATCGAGGCAGCATTAGAAGTGCTTAAGGAAACGGCAGAAGGAAGGAAAACGATAGCAATCATCGGAGAAATAGAAGAACTAGGAGATTATTCCGTATCCGAGCATCAAAAGGTGGGAGAACTGGTTGTAAAAAACAAGGTGGATATATTAATAGCAATCGGAAAGGACGCCATTCCAACCTGTCAAAAAGCAGCTGAATTAGGGATGAACAGAGCGAATATTCACCATCTAACTAGTCATACAACCTTGATGGAGTTGCTGAATCGTATAGTCGACAAAAACACATCTATCTTATTGAAAACCTCGATGCGAAGATCCTTTAAAAACACACTAAGCCAATTAATTATAAATGGAAAAGAGTCTGATTAGAGAGTTTACTCTATCAGACTCTTTTTTTGGGTAATTAAAAACTTCGCATAATCTATAGGCGTGCTAAAAACAGATTCCCATTCTGGGTTAATTAACTTCCCCTCCTTGAACAAGCCACTAACATAGTCGGAAATAAAATTACACTCAATAAAATAAGGGGTACCATCTTTTGTAATACCTAGATCAAATCCGAGATCGGCTAAGTGTGGGAAGTGTTGTGCAAGGTAATTAGCTACATAAAGGGAAAAATCGGAGATCGTTTTAACAAGCGTTTGATAAGAAATGTTCGGATGGGTGACGTGGGCGATACTTTTTAAAGGATAAGTCGTTCCACCTTGAGCACCATTCGTCAGAAAATCATTGTCTTGGGCTACCTTACACATAATTCCAGATACTTGGAATTCCCCTTTCAGATTTCGTTGGACCGCTACCCTCATATCAAATGGCCTTCCGTGAAAGGTAGCGAGAGGAATCAGCTTCTGAATCAAATACGTATGCTCGTGGATACGCTTCTGTAAAATGGCAGGCAATGTTTTCTGAAATGCTATTTTTTTTAGCTCTTTATCTCCCTTTGTTTTATAGGAAAGTACCCATCCGACAGGAAGTCTTTCAAGCTTCATGGTGCCTTCACCGAATTCTCCGTAGCTCTTTTTTAAAATAAGACGGTCATACCTAGTCACAAGCCTATTTAGGTTGTCTATTGTAAATAACTCTGTATCTGGCAAATGCTTTCGAATATGCGAATCTTTGTTAAGAATCTTGTGAACAGTGTATTTGTCCACATCATAATTAGGAATATTGAATACAGAAATCCCGTTTTGGGTGAGTGATTGTATATGTGCTCGGTAGGCAGGGAGATGGTCTAGAACTCTCGAGTAAATCACTTTGGGGGAAGGAATTTGTTTTAGGCGATAGTTCGTGTCTTCTTTTACATAAGCCATCACCGTCTTTTCGTTTGGCCGAACGTCAAAAAAACGAATATAACAGGGAGTCAAGCCATGCTTTTGGGCAGTGTTTTCCCAAATGGAAAACATACTTAAAACATTACCCCTTAAATCAGGCATATTGACATAGGTTGATTTCGGGATAATGATTCCAATATAGTTGTTCACATTGATCGTACTCCTTTCATAATAAGGTATTCAATGGAGGGGGTGGAGTGACTGAGATAAGAGTGGTTTTATTCGGACAGGGGCAGTGAAACTAGGTGAAGGAGAGTTTGAATAGGTTGGTCATTCGGACAGGAGCGGTGAAACTTGGCGAAGGAGAGTCTGAATGGAGTTGTCATTCGGACAGGGGCAGTTGAATCAAAGCGAAGGGGAGTCCGAATGGGGTGTTTATTCGGACAGGAGCGGTGAAACTAGGCGAAGGAGAGTCCGAATGGGGAGGTCATTGGGACAGGAGCAGGAAAACTAAGCAGAGCAGAGTCCGAATGAGGTGATGATTCGGACAGGGGACAGTTAATCAAAGCGAAGGGGAGTCCGAATGGGGTGCTCATTTGGACAGGAGCAGGAAAACTAAGCAGAGCAGAGTCCGAATGAGGTGATGATTCGGACAGGGGATAGTTAATCAAAGCGAAGGAGAGTCCGAATGGGGTGTTCATTCGGACAGGAGCAGGAAAACCAAGCAGAGCAGAGTCCGAATGAGGTGATGATTCGGACAGGAGACAGTTAATCAAAGCGAAGGAGAGTCCGAATGGGGTGTTCATTCGGACAGGGGACAGTCAATACGAGCGAAGGAGAGTCCGAATGGGGAGGTCATTGGGACAGGAGCAGGAAAACTAAGCAGAGCAGAGTCCGAATGAGGAGGTGATTCGGACAGAAGCAAGCAAGAGAAAGTAGAGCAGAGTCCGAATGGAGTGGTGATTCGGACAGGAGTAGGCAAGAGAAAGGAGAGCAGAGTCCGAATGGGGTGTTCATTCGGACAGGAGCAGGAAAACCAAGCAGAGCAGAGTCCGAATGAGGTGCTCATTCGGACAGGAGTAGGCAAAACTAAGCAGAGCTTAGTCCGAATGAGTCGAGACTTAGGAATCAATATTTGTTTTTTATATATAGTAAGTATCTTTAGTATTTCCACAGGAGGTATAATTCTTTTTTAATATCCTGTAAAAGGTTTTCTTGCTTAAATCAACTTTGCACCAATCATAAATGGCTTGAGTAGTTATTTTTTGATCAGGGAATAGAAGTTTATATTCTTGCACATTCCGTAAAATACCTAGGTTAATTTTCTCTAGCTCTCCACACTTTCCACATACAAAATATTTGTTTTTGACGGATACAAAATATGAGAAACAAGTTTTACAATATACTCCTTTTTGTAATTGACCATAGTCATACCTTGGTAAAGTGGTAAATGGGTTTTTCGGTTGATGAAGTGAGAGTAATTTTTGAGCTAGATCCTTGTGCCCTTCTTTTAGTTTTGAGGGGGTTTGATTTAAATTTACTAAAAAGCGATCTACTTGAGTGGGTAAAATAAGTGGCTGATCCATTGGAGCTTGATATAAGGTGAACTCAGAGTTAATAAAGATCACAGAGGATTCAACAAGGTAGTTTAGTTTGTGGATTTGAAGCAATTGGCGGAAGAGAGTAGAACTCCTTTTTAACTGATCTACAGGATTTTTATATTCTCGTTTAGTAGTTACTGAATAAAGCTTGTCCGATTCTAGGTAACAATCGCCTTGGAAATTTTTTATGTCCAAAAGATAAATAACTGACTGGGTAATAATAACTGAATCAATTTGAAAATAGGAGTTATTCACTTCAAGCAATAGGTCATTTAAAATATACCTTTCTTCTTGGAGATTTTCTATCAGTTGGTCAAACTTCACCTCTCCCGCAAATCCCTTTTCAAGATTTAAATAATGAAACTTTTCCTTCTCTGTTAACTCCATACGTGTGTTTAATGATCGTAAAGTTAGCAACTCATCCGATTCGGTTCGACATTTCAGAAACATAATCCACTTCCCTTCTTTATTTCTACTCCCATTTTATAAAAAATTTTAAATTCTACAATTAAGAGATTTGAACATTTACAGAACATTAACCAAACATTTACCTCCCCGCTGTTTTTGTCGGTTCCCCTATTTGCGACAATAATGAGTGGAATTGTCCTACATAAGTGATTCAACCGAAACAAATCCTATATTTGGGAGGTAAGTATATGTTAAAGTCAAAAGCAATTCTTGGACTGGCAATGGCTGGGGGAGTATTAGCAGGAACGCTACAGTTAAGTGGTACATCTGTGCTGGCAAAAAACGAGGCACAAATTCTTCAAGAAGAAAGTGTCAACGGTAAACTGAGCTATATCGGAAACTACCAGACCGGAATGAGCAACAAAGATGGTGGAATTGCAGAAATCGTAAAATACAATAAAGACAATCAAAAGATGTATCTCGTAAACGGTGCAGCACAATCAGTAGATATCGTTAGCATAGCTAATATGACTTCCAACAAAAAAACAGAGTTCAAGATCGATACTCGCCTTGATATTACTGCTATGGGACAGGCACATGGATTTGCGAGCGGTGATATTACAAGTATTGATATCAATACAAACGAAAAAATTATTGCAATTGCTGTCCAGGGCGCAACTTATAAGGATCATGGAAGTATTGTGATTCTGAATTATGAAGGAAAGTACATAAAACATTTCGAAGCGGGCGTACAGCCAGATATGGTTACTTTTTCTCATGACTATAAATACTTACTGTCTGCCAATGAAGGTGAGCCAAGGGAAGGATACGCTGTAGCAGGAGCAACTGATCCCAAAGGTTCCATTACCATTATTGACATAAAAAAGGGTGTAGATAAAGCAACGGCGCAAACGATTGGTTTTGACAAGTTCGACTCCAAAGAGGCAAGAGCAGCACTTGTGGAAAATGGGGTGTTATTGAAGCCTAATACGGCACCTTCTGTTGATTTAGAGCCTGAGTATATATCTGTTTCAGATAACAGTCATTACGCGTACGTATCTCTACAAGAGGCCAATTCAGTAGCGACAATCGACTTAAAAACTCAAGAGATTGTAAGTGTGAAAGGGCTTGGATTTAAGGATCATAATGTAGAAGAAAACGCTCTTGATGCATTAAAGGATGGTCAAGTAAACCTCACCGCACAAAACCTTTATGGTACCTATATGCCTGATGGAATAGCCTCTCAAAAAATAGGTGGCAAACAGTACATCTTTACGGCTAACGAAGGCGATGGCAGAGAATGGGGTGAGTATGAGGATACAGGGTCTTATACATTCCCAGGCACCTCTTTTAAAATCGATACCATATTGAATACCGAAAGAGACGGACTTGAGGCTGATAAAACGTATATTTATGGTAGCCGTTCCTTTTCAATTTGGGATGCAGGCACGATGGAGCAAGTCTATGATAGTGGAAGTGACTTCGAAAAAGTAACAGGTGAGCTTTATCCTGAAGCCTTTAATTCGTCCAATAATAAAACAGAACTAGATTCTCGCAGCGGGAAAAAAGGGCCGGAGCCAGAAGATATAAAAGTGATGAAAGTAAATGGCAAAACATTCGCTTTTATTGGGTTAGAAAGAACGGGCGGCATCATGATGTATGATGTCACAAATGTGGAAAATGTAAAGTTTCATGACTATGTTAACTTAAGAGATTTCACAGGTACAGACGTATCTTCAAGTGGTGATCTTGCACCAGAAGGACTGTGCTTGATAGAAGCAAAAGATAGCCCAACTGGGAAGCCATTAATGCTCGTGGCGAACGAAGTATCTGGTAATGTAAGGGTTTTTGAAATCAGTGGAAGATAAGTTTACTAAAAACAGAGACCTTCTTGTAAGGTTTCTGTTTTATTTTGTTAGAAAAATGAAACTTATCAGAATAATCTCTGTTAGATTTTCTTACAGAATTGTTGGTCATGTGAGGAAAGGGTGCTATTGTTGTTTCTATAGAAAATGACCATATAAAGAGAGGATTACAACTGACATGGTAATGAGTCTCACCTTAGATCAGGTAACAAATCTAACGTATGAACATCATGAGATAATTAAAAACATGTCTACTAATCTTCAAGTAATAGCTGATATTTCTCAAGCAGATGTATTTATCGACTGTTTATTACCTGGGGGGAAAGAAGCCATTGTGGTGGCTGAAGCCAATCCGAACACCGCTTCTTCATTGTATAAAGAAAGCGTGCTAGGTCAGGTGGCAATAGAGGAAGCTGAACCAGGAGTCTTGTTTAGTTTAAGAAATGGGAAACCGGTGATTGGTTCAAGGGGGATATCTCAGGAAAATATCGTCATGCAGCAGGATATTGTTCCTATTACTGATAGTGATGGAATGACGATAGCTGTTTTAATAAAAGAGCGGGACATTTCAGAAATCATTCGAAATGAACGAAAAGTAAAGTCTTTAATGAAAACAACTAATAGTAAAGAAAAGGAATGGTTGGTGCAGTCTCTTGTCGTGCAAGAAATTCACCATCGTGTAAAAAATAACTTACAGGTTATCTCGAGTTTACTACGACTACAAATGAGAAGATCTTCGTCACAAGAGGTTAGGGAAGTTTTTGAAGATAGTCTTTCACGAATTGCAAGTATGGCACTTGTTCACAATTATTTAGCGAAGGATGGATTAGAAGAAGTAGATGTCAAATTTGTAATGGGGCAAATTGCGACACTACTAGTCTCTTCATCCACTATTCCAGGACAGGATATTCAAGTAACTGTTCAAGGAGAATCGTTATTTTTACCATCAGACAAGGCTACATCTCTTGCACTTGTTGTTAATGAATTGGTCCAAAATGGATTAAAGCATGCATTCCATTCTAGAGAAAATGGGAGAATGGAGATTACCATTAATAGTAGAAAGCAGATGGTCTATATCATTGTATCTGATGATGGATCGGGGATGGCAGAACAGTCCAGTGATCAACCGTCATCTACTTTAGGATTGCAGTTAGTAAGAATGCTAGTTGAAGAGGAGTTAGAGGGGGTTTTATCTTTTTTTCCTTCAACTCGTGGGACAAAAGTGTCGATTATGTTTCCGATCATAGATAGGGTGATAGAATGATCCAATCAAAAATACTTGTAGTTGATGATGAGCCCATTACGAGAATTGATATTAAAGAGATTCTTCAAGGCAAAGGGTACGAGGTGGTTGGAGAAGCTAAAAATGGGGAAGAGGCGGTAGAGAAAGCATATTCTTTGGAACCAGACCTGATTATAATGGATGTGAAAATGCCGAAAATGGATGGAATTAAGGCCTCATCTATTATTAAAGGATTCTCAAGCTCCTCCATTCTTCTTCTAACAGCCTTTAGTCATGATGAGCTTGTTGAACAGGCGAAAGAGGTTGGCATAAATGCCTATATCGTCAAACCAATAACAGAAAAAGACCTTATCCCAGCTGTTGAAATCGCTCTGTTTCAGCGAGAACAAAGTCTTATCTTACATAACAAGATTGGGAAATTAGAGCAACAAATGAAGGATCGAAAACTGATTGAAAAGGCGAAAGGTATTTTAATGGCACAATTGGAATGTACTGAGGAGCAGGCTTACCGCCATATGCAAAAAGAGAGCATGGAAAAACATATTCTATTAGCTAAATTAGCTGAGAACATACTACAGAAAAGTAAATAAATATCCAAAGCAACGGCGCTTTGAATTAATTCAACTATCTTTTAAGATGTGGGGAATTGATTTAAGGCGTTTTTTGTTTTTAGGGAGTGGAGAAAGTTGGGAAATTGGATCACAAGTATCGGACTTGATATTGGAACAAGCACCACAAAATTCATTGTAAGTCATCTATCAATTGCGGAACAAGGTAGTCCTTTTCATTTGCCAACCTCTCAAATTATTGACCGTACCGTTGTGTATGAAAGTTCCATCTACACAACACCCCTAACATCCAATCAAGATATTGATATGACAAGTTTGGCGATCATTCTTTCAAATGAGTATGAGCAATCTGGCATTCATTTTAAGGATGTCAAAGCTGGTGCAGTCATTATTACAGGTGAAACCGCCAGAAAAGAAAATGCAGAAAAAATTACTAACTATTTAGCTGACCGAGCAGGAAATTTTGTCGTTGCCACAGCTGGAGCGGACCTAGAAGGCATTTTAGCTGGAAAAGGTTCTGGTGCCAAGGATCGTTCAGAAGAAATCGAAGGAATTGTTGCTAATGTCGATATTGGGGGAGGGACGGCCAATGTTGCTCTGTTTGAAGCTGGTCGAGCCATTCAAACCTTCACCTTTCATGTAGGGGGAAGGTTAATCCGAATCAATGACCAAGAGGAAGTCGTGTACATTTCGGAATACTTAAGGCCCTGGCTTGAAGCCAACCTCTTTTCCACTCAGACAGATAGAGGTATTACATTTAATGAGCTGAAAGAAATCTGTACACGTATGAATCAAAGCATGATTTCCTTTCTTACTGGTGAGCCAAAATACCATGCAAATTTGTTGCTGCTTGAACCAATGGATCAAACACTTCCGCCTATTAAAGAGGTGATTTTTTCCGGTGGGGTTGGACATATGATGGCTGGGAACGAACCCATTCAGATGAGTGAGGTTACAACGTTTGGTGATATCGGCCCGTTACTTGCTTCCACCTTATTAAAGGTAAGTAAGTGGTCGGGATTAAATATATCTGAGGCGAAGGAAACGACAAGAGCAACTGTAATTGGAGCGGGAATGCAAAATACGGAATTAAGTGGAGCGACGATCTTTGTTCATGAAGACCTGTTACCGATTAAAAATCTTCCGATCGTACGGATCATGGTAGATACGCTAGATTTTGAAACGATAGCTTTTGCTAATCAGCTAAATGAAGTAATGACACAAGCAAAAAAGCTATATGAAGTGCAGGATCCACCATTTGCTCTAGGTTTGTTAGGGAGGGAGTATTGCTCTTACCAAACGATGAAAACTATGACAAATACAATTTATCAACTCTTCCATCGCCATTTTCCAAATGCTACTTGTCTTGTAGTCATTTGTGAAAGTGATATAGGGAAGGCGCTCGGTCAATCATTAAAGAAGACGAGTCATGAGGGGATACAAATTATTTGTATCGATCAGGTAGATTTTCTACACGGAGATTATATTGATTTAGGCTTACGAACAGCGGGGGAAGCGATCTCTCTATCAGTGAAAACTCTAGCTTTTGGATAACGGGGAGGAACAAAGCATGTATAGAAAAACAACCTTATATGGGCTCACCTATGAGTTTCATAGCTTAAAAGAAATCATGTCAAAAGCAAATGAGAGCCGATCAGGGGATGATCTAGCAGGGATTAGTGCCGAAAATATGAAGGAAAGAATGGCTGCCAAGCTCGTGCTAGCTGATATTCTCCTCTCTGATATTCGGAATACACCTTTATTAGATCCTGACACAGATGATGTCTCAAAGCTTATTGAAAACAATGTGAATGAAGAAGTATATCAGATGGTTAAGAATTGGACCGTAGCTGATTTACGAGAATATATTTTGAGTGACGAGCAGACGGGCAAGGATTTGCTCACATTGGGTAGCGGGTTAACTAGTGAAATGATTGCTGCAGTAGCAAAAATCATGTCCAATCTAGATTTGATTCAAGCGGCATCAAAAATAAAGATTATTACGCATTGCCAAACAAAAATTGGCCAACAAGGGGTTCTTGCTTCAAGAGCACAGCCGAATCATCCATCCGATCACTTAAAGGGAATGACAGCATCCTTATATGAGGCTTTAAGCTTTGGGATTGGTGATGCGGTGATCGGAATTAATCCTGTTATTGATACGACGGAAAATATCTCTGCTTTATTACATGAAACAAAGAAAGTGATTGATCAATTTCAGATTCCGACTCAAAACTGTGTTTTATCCCATGTTACAAGTCAAATGCGTGCGATCGAAAAAGGAGCTCCGGCAGATTTAATTTTTCAAAGTCTGGCTGGTACTCAAGCAGGAAATGAGTCCTTTGGAATATCGCTCTCCATGCTAGAAGAGGCAACAGCAATGATTAACGAAAAAGGAACAGCAACGGGTCCAAACCGCTGGTATTTTGAAACTGGCCAAGGCTCGGAACTTTCGTCTGATGCTCACTTTGATATAGACCAGGTGACATTAGAAGCAAGGTGCTACGGTCTAGCAAGAAAGTTCAGCCCTTTTATTGTGAATACTGTCGTTGGTTTCATTGGTCCTGAGTATTTATATGATAGCAAACAGGTGATACGTGCAGGGTTAGAGGATCATTTTATGGGAAAAATGCACGGTCTTCCAATGGGGGTAGACGTGTGTTATACGAACCATATGAACGCAGACCAGAATGATATGGATACGTTGAGTACCTTATTAGGAACAGCCGGTGTAAATTTTGTCATTGGTGTTCCGATGGCCGATGATTGCATGCTCAATTACCAGTCCTTAAGCTATCACGATATCGCGACATTACGAAGCATTTTACACTTAGAACCAGCTCCGGCATTTAAGGGATGGCTTGAGAGGCTTGGATTAATGGAAAACGGAAAGCTAACTAAGCTGGCAGGAGATCCGACATTCTTCTTACAAAAAGTATAAAAGAGAGGTGAACAGAAATGGAAAAACATCAGCTTGAAGCTTTAAAGAAATTTACTCCTGCTCGAATTGGAGTAGGTCGGACCGGAACAAGGCCGTTAACCAAGGACTTTTTATCGTTTCGGATTGATCATGCGGCGGCTGTTGATGCCGTGTATGGAGAGGTTTCCTCACAATTATTACAAGAATTTAATCTCTTTACAGTAGAAACATGCTATGGAACAAAGGAAGAGTATTTAAAAAGGCCTGATAAAGGCAGGGTTTTATCAGTAGAAGGGGAACAGCTTATTCGCGAAAGATGTATTCAGAATCCTCAAGTGCAGATCGTTATTTCAGATGGTTTAAGTGCTAGTGCGATCAATGAGAATGTACTTGATGTGTATCCAGCACTATTAGATTCTCTTTCTTTCTATCAAATTGATGTGGGAACACCGTTTTTTGTAAAAGGAGGGAGGGTTGCTTGTATGGATGCCATAGGAGAAATTCTAAAACCGGAAGCCTTTATTTTATTAATAGGAGAAAGACCAGGCCTTGTATGCGCCCATTCACTTAGCGCATATATGTGCTATCGCCCACGAAAAGGAATGAAGGAGTCGGAGAGAATGGTGATATCCAATATACATCGAAATGGTACACCACCGATTGAAGCGGCCGCTCATATCGGAACCTTGGTCAATAAAATGCTCGAGCAAAAAGCGAGTGGAGTTAGTCTTGTTGTGTAATTAAAAAACAACTATAAAGGGGGAAAAAAGGATGGTCATGGTTGGTGAAATTGTTATTTATATTATTATGGCTTGTGCAATATTAGGAGCCTTTGCCGCTATTAAAAACAGTGAGCAAGGGTTAGGGCAACAATTTATGGAAGGGTTACATGCAGTTGGACATATATTTGTCCCAGCAGCTGGTATTATGGCTTCCATTCCATACCTTTCCTGGTTTATTAACAAGGTATGTGGTCCATTCTTTGCAAAAATAGGAGCGGACCCAGCTATAGCCGCCACTGCGATTCTTGCTACTGATATGGGAGGATATCAATTAGCACAAGAGTTAGCCACCTCTTATGAAGGATGGATTATGGCAATGATCGTTGGATTTATGGCAGGCGCCACCATCGTATTCTCGATTCCGATGGGCTTAGCGATGCTTGATAAAC
This sequence comes from Robertmurraya sp., assembly GCF_036676585.1. Lineage (NCBI taxonomy): Bacteria > Bacillati > Bacillota > Bacilli > Caryophanales > Bacillaceae > Robertmurraya > Robertmurraya sp. The sequence goes on along the minus strand of NZ_JAKFCQ010000084.1, from coordinate 28,605 downwards.
GTGATCATAAATATATGGCCTTAGGTGTGATGTCTGGGATTTTAACCATTCCAATTGGTGCATTTATATCAAGTGTGTTGGTCGTTTTAACCAATTCTAAAATTAGAGATGCTATATCAACAACCACCGATTCAACCTATCAATTCACGATCAGCTATTTAAAAATATTTGCCAATCTATCTCCCTTGATTATTTTTGTCGTTGTTTTAGCGGCTGGTTTATACTTTTTACCAGATGTAATGATTAAAGGATTTATGTGGTTTGGAAGAATCATGGATGCAGGGATTAAACTGGTGTTAGTGTTCTCGATTGTAGAAATCTTCACAGGTCTGTTTTCGAAGTTGTTTGGTTCTTGGGGCTTCCATCCCATTATGGCTGATGCAGATGACCAGTTTCGCGCACTTGAGACGGCAGGATATATTGGTATTATGTTAGCTGGGGCATTTCCAATGGTATATTTGTTACAAAAATATGCAGGGAAACAGTTGGAAGCAATGGGGAGAAAGATTGGGCTAAGTAAAGAAGGAAGTGCAGGATTGGTGGCGACCATTGCGAATATTTTAGCGATGTTCAAGCTAGTTCGTACCATGTCACCAAAGGACAAAGTAATCAATATTTCGTTTGCCGTTTGCGCAGCGTTTTTACTGGGAGATCATCTTTCTTTCACAGCCAATTTCCAACCAACATTAATTCTTCCAATTATTATTGGGAAGCTAAGTGCAGGTGCAATCAGTATTGGATTAGCGTATTGGTTATCGGTACCGAAAGCTTTGGAATTAGAAAAGAAGGATCGGGAAGCTGGAATTATTGGAAAACATGAATATAGAGAAAATGAAGTGGAAATGAAGGAACAAGCCGTTTCCTAAAAAGAAGGAAGTAGGTTGGTGAGATTTCATCAACCTACTTTTATATTTATTGGAACTCCTTCATCTTTCTTGAGACTAATGGATAAAAATACGTTTTAGCAGCAGTGGTCGTATTTCCTCCGAAAAAATTCGTTCCTGGACATGGTTTCACTTCATAGCTTTTTGCATTGTCTAGCACCCTTTGCCCTGTTTTATAATTCCACCAATGATGATAGGTGATGGTATCGACTGAAGGGGCGAGGTTAAATTTTAGGCAAAGCAAGGCTGTAATGTACACAATCGTTTCCTTTTGTTCAGCAGTCATCACATCTTGCCCTTTATCAAAATTGCCTACATTTTCGATGGAGATGCCAACAGAATTGGCTTTTGCCCCAATCGAACCTTCTGGAGCCATATCAAATGGGCGGGATACAGCTATTTTTCCATCAGGGAAGGTTGTGATATTTTGTGCGATCGTCTTCCAGTGCATTTGGTTTTTATGATAATTTTCCATGCCTTGAAGCAAACGGAAATGATTCGAACCATTGAATCGTTTATAAGCTGGAGCCCATGTATGATGCTGTTGAATGAGGCTAATTTTCCGATGAAATTGACTATTTAATAACCAATCCTTGAATTGTTCCCTCGTCATCAAAATATGTTGCCCCTGCTTTTGCGGGGGAGTACTTACTTCCTGGACACTTTCCGTTGCTAGAGCCGTGTGAGTGGTGAAAAGCAAACAAAAAAGCAAACCAAATAGAACTCTTCTCATCTGTTTTTCCTTTCTGTTTCTATATTGTCTTTTTCATTAATAGTTTGTTGAGGTTCAGTCCAAATATTCTTATTGCTTTTCCCTAAAACAAGGGGAAAGGTATAATAAAAGGGAGTTGTTGAACATTAAAAAAGTACATTTATGCTTTGAAATCAATTACGGGCCATAAAATAATATATAAAAGCTGAAAGAAGTGAAATATAAGATGACTAAATCAAATGAATCAGGTTGGAACTTCGATAACAGTTATACCAAACTGCCAGAGTTCTTTTATTCAAATACAAATCCAACACCAGTACGGTCACCTGAAATTGTGAAGTTTAATGAATCATTGGCAACATCACTTGGCTTACACGCAAAAGCTTTGCAAACGGAAAATGCAACCGCGGTTTTCGCTGGAAATGAGATTCCTGCAGGAGCCTCACCGATAGCTCAAGGGTATGCGGGACATCAATTTGGACATTTTACTATGCTAGGAGACGGCAGGGCTATTTTGCTCGGTGAACATATCACCCCTACTGGTGAGCGATATGATATTCAGCTTAAGGGTCCAGGTAGGACACCTTACTCGCGCGGGGGAGATGGTCGTGCTGCACTTGGGCCAATGCTCCGGGAGTATATTATTAGTGAGGCGATGTATGCCCTCGGGATACCTACAACCCGTAGCCTAGCAGTGGTATCTACACGACAACCGGTTATTCGGGAAACCAACTTACCTGGTGCAATTTTGACCCGTGTGGCTTCTAGTCATATCCGTGTAGGTACATTCCAATATGCCGCGAAATGGGGATCAGTTGAAGATACTCGAGCGCTAGCTGATTATACAATTACCCGTCATTACCCAGAAATTGCCGATCATGAAGATAAATATCGTTCTTTTTTAAAAGCGGTCATTAACCAGCAAGCAAAATTGATTTCTCAGTGGCAGCTTGTAGGATTTATTCATGGTGTGATGAATACAGACAACATGACAATTAGTGGGGAAACGATCGACTATGGTCCTTGTGCATTTATGGACACATATGATCCAGAAACTGTTTTCAGCTCCATTGATGCGCGAGGGCGGTACGCTTATGGTAACCAACCAGGAATCGGAGGTTGGAACTTAGCTAGGTTTGCTGAAACACTATTGGATGTGCTTCATGACAACGATGAAGAGGCTGTAAAAATTGCTCAAGAGGCCATATCTGAATATCCTGAGCTGTCTCGCCAATATTGGCTCGAAGGAATGAGATCAAAACTAGGGATATATAATGCAGAAGAGCAGGATGAAACGCTGATAAATGATCTTCTAAACGTGATGAAGCAATATAAAGCCGATTATACAAACACCTTTAGAGCGTTAACTCGTGAAGCACATGAGGAATCGGTCCTTCAAGGAACATCAGAGTTCAACGACTGGTATAAAAGATGGCAGGAGAGACTCAGCAGGCAGGAACAATCAAAAGAAGCTGCCCTAGAATTAATGAGGAAAAATAATCCTTCCATTATCCCAAGAAATCATCGAGTGGAAGAAGCCTTGGATGCTGCCCAGCAAGATGACTATAGTGTCATGGATAAGCTACTAGAAGCTCTAGCAAATCCTTACGACTATACTTCTGTCCAAGAAGAATACTGTCAACTGCCAGACTCAACTGGCCTTCCTTATCGAACGTACTGTGGAACATGACGGAGAGCAATGCTACTTGGGTGGCATTGTTTTATTTTTGGGAAAATTATAAATACACGTATGACACTAGAAAAGCAATACTTAATTAGATAAAATGGAAAAGTTATTGTTTAAAAGAAGGCATAATTGTAGAAAGTAACTTTGTACATGCATCTAAGGAGAGAACAGTATGAGTATCATTATTGGCATTTTAGGCATTATCCTTACACTCGGATTGGCCTACCTTTTATCAAATGATAAGAAGGGGGTTAACTTTAGAGCGATTGTAATTATGTTTGCCCTTCAGCTTACCATCACCATTGTCATGTTTAAGACGGTTGTCGGCTTAAAGATCGTGGAAGTGGTATCAAATTTCGTCACACAAGTATTAACTTATGGATATGAAGGGATTAATTTTGTCACAGGTGGATTAGTTCCTGAAGATACATCTGTATTTTTTATTAATGTTTTGATGTTGATTATTTTCACATCGACTCTTTTATCGATTCTCACGCATATTAAGATTTTACCATTAGCGATCAAATACATAGGTGGGGCTATTTCAAAAATTACCGGCCTATCAAAGGTAGTGACGTTTAATTCAGTCAACTCGATTTTCTTTGGTCAAAGTGAATCATTATTGGCGATTAAAGCACATTTAGATAAAATGAACGAAAATAAATTGTTCATCGTATCTACAAGTGCAATGGCAAGCGTAAGTGCAAGTATTATGGGTGCTTATATGAGCATGATTCCTGCACAATATGTGTTAGTAGCGATGATTTTAAATGCTTTTTCAGCTCTAATTATTGCGACCATTGTAGCTCCTATACGATCAGGAGAAGATGAAGAGATTAACTTAAAGGAAGTTTCCCAATCAAAATCCATTTTTGAAGCGATCAGTGTGGGTGCGATCGATGGGGGAAGAGTAGCGTTAATTGTTGCGGCGATGTTAGTGGCTTATGTTGGTTTAATGGCTTTAATTAATGCGGCATTCGCAGGGTTAATCGGCATTTCTTTAACTGAAATCTTAGGTTATGTATTTGCACCGGTTGCCTTCATGATGGGAATTCCAGCTAGTGAAATCTTGACGGCAGGTTCTATCATGGGGATTAAACTTGCTACAAATGAGTTCGTTGCCATGCTTGAATTCCAACCATTGATTCCGGACTTGGGTGACCGTACTGTGGGAATTGTTTCAACCTTCCTAGTCTCGTTTGCTAACTTTAGTTCCATTGGAATTATATCTGGTTCAATTCAAGCCATTAACGGTGAAAAAGCTGGGGTTGTAGCTAAGTTTGGACTAAAAATGTTACTCGCGGCTACATTAGCATCGATATTAACAGCAACCACGGTTGGATTGTTTCTATAATAAAAGATTTGTGAGACCATTGTCTGTCTGGGACAATGGTCTTTTTTTTATGTGGCTGGATCAACCTTCTCAATGTAAGTCGGATAAATGTCTGGATGAAGAAGGGAAGCAATTTTTGCTAATCCCAGTAGTAATCTTGGGGAAGGTCTGCAAAACAATGGCTCATCTAGTATGTATAGTTGCTGATTTTTGATTGCATCCATCTGATCCCATTCAGGGCGTTTTAGGATGACCTTAGGGTTCACTTTCTCTTTTTGTACTCCGACCCAAACTACTGAAATGACATCAGGGTTTCTTCTGCGAACTTCGTGCCAATCGGTTTGAATACTTGCCTCTTCATGGTCCGAAAAAATATTGTGTCCACCAGCTAGCTGACTGATTTCGGTTAACCAATTGCTTGCCCCTGGGGTGAATACGGGTTTCGCCCACCACTCCCAGTAGATCGTTTTAGGAATCTCAACCTTCTTGCTTAGAGCCTTGTAGTCTCTAATTTTAGAAGTAAACTTCTCGTAGGCTATGGTGGCTTTTTCGATGGAGTTTGTTGCTTTTCCAACAAACAATAAGGAATCAGCTACCTCTTGTAGGGTTGTTGGATTAGGAACGATTACATAAGGGATATTACGTTTCTCTAACTCTTCAATATTACGTTCCATTCCAGGAACAGTGAGGGAGGCTAACACTAAATCTGGCTGTAATTCTTCGACCTTATCCATATTTATGTTAAGATCCGGCCCTAATCTCGGTAACTCTTTAATCTCCTCGGGCCAATCCGAATAGTCATCGACTCCAATTAATGAAGAAGTTAATCCTAAATAAGCCACAATTTCGGTGTTGCTTGGACAAATAGAAATGAGTTTCAACGGAACACGCTCCTTACTCTAGGAATCTACTCTTATTACACTTATTATTATAATAAAAGAATCCTAAATTAGGAGGAGAAACATGTGAAGAATTTCCATTGCTGTGCCTCATGTGTAAATTATGAAGTGAAAAAAGAGAATGGGAAAATGATTTACCGATGCTCCCGATTAGGATTTGATACAAAACCAACCTATCAATTTAACTGCTGGGATCCGAAAGAGGCTGTGAAGAAGTTGATGGGGAAGGATGAATAAAGAGAATTTGATTTTATAGTAGACTCGGCTTGATGAGTCGATTTAGAGTCCGAATGCGCCATTGATTTGGACAGGAACGTCTTGTGGTGTCGCTATAGAGTAAGAATACACCCATGATTCGGACAAGAACGGTTCTGGGAGTCGCTCAAGAGTCCGAATGAGCCCATGATTAGGACAGAAACGGCTTGGGGAATCGCTATAGAGTCCGAATGCGCCATTGATTTGGACAGGAACGTCATGTGGGGTCGCTTCAAAGTCCGAATGGGCCTGTGATTAGGACAGAAGCGGCTTGGGGAGTCGATTCAGAGTCCGAATGCGCCTTTGATTAGGACAGTTCCGTCTTGGGTAGTCGCTTTAGAGTCTGAATGGGCCTTTGATTAGGACAGTTCCGTCTTGGGTAGTCGATTCAGCGTCCGAATGAGCCTGTGATTAGGACAGTTTCGGCTTTGGGAGTCGCTTTATAGTCCGAATGGGCCTGTGATTAGGACAGGCCCGTCTTGGGTAGTCGCTTTAGAGTCCGAATGGGCCTGTGATTAGGACAGGCCCGTCTTGGGTAGTTGATATAGAGTCCGAATGGGCCTGTGATTCAGACAGGCCTGGCTTGTGCAGTCGATTCAGCGTCCGAATAAGCCTGTGATTCAGACAGGCCTGGCTTGTGCAGTGATTCAAAGTCCGAATGCACTCCTGATTCGGACAGATCTCGCTTCGGAAGTTGCAGCAGGGTCCGAAATAAGTGTAAACATAGGATAGCAATTTTTGGGGATCCTTTTTGAGTAAATATGAATTAATACAGAAAGTATTTTATTATTGGAAACAAGTGGATAAACTTCTATCTAGAGAACAAAATGGAGGTGGGAGCAGTGAAAAAGATCCTGATCACATTAACGGCAATCCTCTTTGTTTCGGGTTGTACAGGAGATAATGAATTATTGAATGAGAATGAAGCAAGTGAAGCCGTTGCAAGGCAGGCTGAGGTGATTGCGACTGATCTAAATATTCCTTGGAATATTACCAAATACAATCAAACCTTTTATTTAAGTCAACGTGCGGGAAGTATTATTAAAGTGGATGGAGAAAATGGTTCGAAAACGATGCAAGAGGTGGATGTTACAAAAGATGTCCTTCATATCGGAGAAGGAGGGCTTTTGGGTTTTATTCTTTCTCCAAATTTTGAAAGCAACCAGGAAGCATATGCTTACCATACATATGAAGAAAATGGAGAAGTATTGAACCGTATAGTCGTTCTCCGGCTTAATCAAAATACATGGCGAGAAACTTCCGTGATCCTTGAAGGAATTCCTGGCGGGAGAATTCATAATGGTGGCCGAATCAAAATTGGACCTGACGGCAAATTGTATGCAACTGCTGGAGATGCAGGGAATTCCAATAACGCTCAAAACGTCAGTAGCTTAGCAGGGAAAATTTTACGTATGGAATTAGATGGCTCCATTCCTAATGATAATCCAATCAATAATTCATACGTATATTCATATGGACATAGAAATCCTCAAGGTTTAGCGTGGGATAATAGTGGAAAGCTTTATAGCTCTGAACATGGGCAGTCGGCACATGATGAAATTAATCAAATTGAACCCGGGAAAAACTATGGGTGGCCCGTGATTGAGGGCGACGAAAAAGCTTCAAATATGGTTTCTCCATTATTCCATACCGGAGAGGAAACATGGGCACCATCTGGAATTGAAATAAAAAACGGGAATATATATGTTGCGACCTTACGGGGCGAAAGTATTCGAGTAGTCGACTTAGCTGGTGAAAAAACGGAAACCGCTTTTGAAGGTGCCGGAAGAATGCGGGATATTTTTATTGAAGGAAATGCGTTATATTCCGTCACCAATAATCGCGATGGAAGAGGAAATCCTCGGGAAGGTGACGATCGATTATTTAGGTTAACAATACAGTAGTAGAAAAAATGCCCAACTAGTTATTTGGGTATTTTTTGGTGTCTGCTAGTCTTTTGATGGTAAAATAGTTGAGACAAATGATCTTCTAGGAAGGAGAGACATACATGAATATACGATTAAATCACAAAATCATAAAAGACATGTGTGGTGCAGTCTCCTTTAAACGAGGAGATTCTTTTTATCGTGCGGATAGAGTAACATTCCAGAGTTATCATCATCAAGGTTGTGAAGCAACGGTTACGGGTGCGGAGGACTTTAAAGTGAAAGTAGACGTGGACCATGGTGATTTTCAAACAACCTGTAGCTGTCCCACGCTACCTTCTTTTAAAAATGAATGTCAGCATATTGCAGCTGTGTTATTAGCGATATATGACTATCAGAAAAAAGGGACGGTCCCTTTTATACCAAGCGAACATAGTAACGCCAATCAGGAATTAACAGATGGGTTATTAACCCTGTTTGCCCATCAGCCAAAGCGGTCGAGTGGACATCAGCTCCATTTTGAAAACCGGCAAGTCGTAGAGGCTGCGTTTACTTGTAAAATCATTTCAGTTATGGATAAAGAGATGCTTGGGATGGAGCTTACTATCCACTCCATTCCAGTCCAAGATATACGAGATTTCTTCGAGAAAATGAAAAACGGGATACCCATACCCCTTTCAGCTACTTTTACTTATGATCCGAGTGTGCATTGTTTCCAAAGGGAAACGGACACGGTGATTCACCAGCTTGTTCAAGTGACCCATGATGAAAAGGTGCATGGTGCTATACATAACACCCAAATGCTATTGATCACACCGACTTCTTGGGAAAGACTACTCCCTTTTCTTGTAAAGGCCCCACATGTAAGCTTACAGATTGATGAATACACATATAGTGGAATCAGACTTTCTAAAAGAACGCTTCCTTTACAATTTGATGTAACAGACGTAAAGGGCGGAGGGTATCAACTGAAAGTTCAAGGCTTGGATCAAATCCTTGTGTTGAATTCATACGGACTAGTTTTGGCTAAAGGGGAGATGTACCAAATCCCTTATGAAGATATTGACCGGCTGGTTGAAATGAAACAGATGTTAGCTAATACGAAGTCAGGTAGTATTCCCATTCCAAAGGATCAATTTGATTTTTTCTTGGAAAAAGTGGTTCCGGGTTTGAAAAAGTTGGGGAACGTGCAAATATCATCTACCGTTTCCAATCAACTTTTCCAAACGCCGCTCATAGCCAAGTTGTACCTTGATCGAGTAAGCAATCGACTTCTTGCTGGGCTAGAATTTCATTATGAAAATATCGTGATCAACCCATTAGAAAGTCATCAACAACAAGCAAGATTTATTGCAGCAAGGGATGTAGGGAAAGAACAGGCGATCCTCAAGTTGATGGAGGAAAGTTCTTTTGCTACCACGGACAGTGGATATGTTCTGCATAATGAGGAATTGGAGTATGAGTTTTTATATCATGTCGTTCCAAAGCTTCAAAAGTTAGTGCAAATATATGCGACGACAGCTGTCAGAAACCGGTTGTTTAAGGAGAATGTTCACCCAAAAATCCGGATTAAAATGAAAAAGGAACGAACCAATTGGCTTGAATTCAAGTTTGAAATGGAGGGCATGGCAGAGAAAGAGATTCGTGCCGTGCTAGCAGCCTTAGAGGAAAAGCGAAAATACTATCGGTTGAAAAATGGGTCTCTGCTCTCGTTAGAAACAAGAGAATTTGAAGAAATTGATCGTTTCCTTAAAACACTTCCTGTCCAACCAGAAGATTGGGAAAGTGAATTAAACCTACCTGTTGTTCGAGGGTTACAGCTCTTAGATGGTGATAGCAAAGTATTTAAGTTTGAAGAGTCCTTTCGTCAATTTTTAGATACTATTCAAAATCCGGGTGAAATGAAGTTTGAGGTGCCAAAACCGGTAGAACCGATTCTCCATGAGTATCAGAAGCAAGGCTATCAATGGATGAAAACTCTCGCCCATTTTGGATTTGGAGGGATTCTTGCAGATGATATGGGACTTGGGAAAACCTTGCAGAGCATTTCCTTTATATTGTCGGAGCTTGCTACCATACGTGACAAAAAGCTCCCTGTTCTTGTTGTCTGTCCATCGTCTTTAACCTATAACTGGTTACGTGAATTGATGAAGTTCGCCCCAGAGCTACAAGCCGTTGTGATGGATGGAACGAAAACGGAACGGGTAAAACTTCAGAATAACCTGGATGGCTTAGACGTTGTGATCACATCCTATCCATTGTTATTAAAAGATTTGACCTGGTACCAAAAACAATCGTTTCGTGTGGTTTTCTTTGATGAAGCACAAGCCTTTAAAAATCCAGTTTCACAAACAGCGAAAGCCGTACGAAGGATACAAGCCGATTATCGCTTCGCCCTTACAGGGACTCCGGTGGAAAATACCTTAGAAGAGCTGTGGTCCATTTTTCATGTTGTGTTTCCTGAACTTTTCCTCGGATTCAAGGAGTACAGTAATCTAACAAGAAAGCAAATTGCTCGCAGGATTCGCCCCTTTTTACTTCGAAGAATGAAGGAAGAGGTGCTCTCTGACATTCCTGGGAAAATGGAGTTGATGGAGTCAGTGGAGCTTCTCCCAGATCAGAAGAATTTGTATGCCGCGTATCTTGCCAAACTGAAAGAAGATACGTTAAAGCATTTGGACAAGGACACGATAAGAAAAAATCGGATTAAAATCTTGGCTGGATTAACGCGATTAAGACAGATTTGTTGTCATCCTGCTTTATTTGTAGATGGATATAAAGGAAGTTCGTCAAAATTTGAACAGCTCATGAAGATTGTAGATGAAGCAAGGTTTTCTGGAAGAAGGGTGCTGATTTTTTCCCAGTTTACGAAAATGCTCACTCTGATTGGTAGGGAACTAGCGAATCAAGGGATTCCATTTTTCTACCTTGATGGTCAGACTCCATCGGAAGAACGTCTAGAAAGATGCAATCGATTTAACGATGGCGAACGAGATATTTTTCTTATTTCATTAAAAGCAGGTGGGACGGGACTGAATTTAACAGGGGCGGATACAGTTATTTTATACGACCTTTGGTGGAATCCGGCTGTGGAGGAGCAAGCGGCAGACCGTGCACATCGCATTGGCCAGACGAATGAGGTACAAGTGATTAAGCTGATTGCACGCGGGACCATCGAGGAGAAAATAAATGAACTGCAGGAGAAAAAGAGAGATCTTGTGTCAGAGATTATTGATTCTAAGCGAGATTCTACTCCTTCTCTTACAGAAGATGATATTCGTGAGATATTGACGATGTAAAGTAGTTGATAGATAAAGGGAGAGCCTCCATTATTGGAATGCTCTCCCTTATTTATATTACTCGTCCGATTCCTCGCCTTGTCTGTTTTTCTGTTCCGGAAGAGTATCCCAGAAGCTCGTATCGGCAGTCTCAATGGAGCCATCTGCAATTGCTCGTACTGTAGCATCTAAGGTAGTAATCGTCTGCTTAATTAAATAGCCGTTGCTCTTTTGTCCTAGAGCATAAGATTCTACAAAGTGATCGGACATGCCGCGCATTTCAAATAGGAGGGTAGAGATACCATAACGAACAGCCGCTCCGTTACGTCCAATATTTTCTCCGCTGCCACCAACGTATTTACCGATATGTCCCCAACCAGTATCCTCAAGTGCTCCATAAACAACCGATCCTAGTTTTTTAGAGCGTTCAACCACTTCAGGTTTCACATTTGGATTGGTCGGATATAGAATCGATCCAGATACGAGTTCTCCATCTGTTTCACTAAGTGTGCCCTGGTGATGAAGATCAATCATGTAATCGATGTTATATTTTTCAAAAACATTCTTATGTAAGTTTCTCACTTCGGGTTCCATGTCACTCGTCGCTTTATCATGTTCACGGTTAAGGTCCACATAGTTCGCATTATAACGAGTTAGATGGCGATCGCCATCGGCATGATAGTCCTCAAGTGAGAAATCAACATCGCCCATTGCTCCATCAGCGTTGAGCATAGGAATGATGAGTACATTGACGTTATCTAATACTCCCTTAGTTTTCTCCGTGCCTAAATGCTTAATAAAGCTAAGGGCACCCTCTGTTGTTAGCTGCTCGTTTCCATGCTGCTGTGTTAAAAATAAGATCGTTGGATTATCAGGATTGGAGATATATTTTGCCATATAAATATCACGGCCTTTGACTGTTTGCCCAATCACCTCTAATTCCATCGCTTCTTGCTTTGCATCCTGAGTATTTAAATAATCTACTAAACTCTCATATGTATGCAAAATCGACGTTTGGACGGCCCCATTACCAGCACCTGGCCCATTTCCGACAGCAAAAACTGGTGTTGAGACGGCAGTGATTGCACCAAATGCCATTAAGCTTGATAAGGATACGGATAAAACTTTTTTCTTTAAGTTCATATCTTACCTCCAAATAAAATTTTTTAACAATTCAAATTTTATCCAAATATGAATCGGATGTTAATAAAGTAAATTGCCTATTATTTAGACAAATTTCGATTAGCGAAATACATACGAATGAAGGATTTAAAAACTATTAAAAGTAGGCTTTTGTAGTAGATATAGGAAGAAAGGTGTAGGACATAAATGGTTTTCAATTATAAAGTTTAATAAGTATCTATATGATCGGGAAGAAAAATGGGGAGATGATATAAATTCTATTCGGTAAAACATTTTACTAAAAATAAGTATAATCACTTATATTTATTGTATTTAATTAGTTAGAATCAGTTTGTTATATAAAGATGTTTGAATTCTTCGGGTTTGGAAACAAGGTGATGACGATACTGTTCCATATATGATTATCGCTAGTAAAATGTTTTTCTTAAAATATTTTACTAGTTTTAGTAAAAATATATTTACATGTTTTACTTTTAATGATATATTTTAATTACTGAAGCGCTTTCAATGAAAAAATGTAAACCAATGTGAGAGGATGTAAGCTATGAAGAAGTTTAAAAAGTATTTTAGCCTTATGAGTGGTATTGCTTTAAGTCTATCTTTAGTAGCATGTGGACCTCAAGAAAGTAGTACTGAGAGTACCGGCTCAAAGGATTCTTCCAAGAACAAAGAGTATGATTTACTAGTTTGGGAGGATATTGAAAAGGGAGCAGGAATTAAAGATGCGATTGCTAAGTTTGAAGAAGAAAATGGAGTAAAGGTGAAAGTAGTTGAAAAAGCCTATGCTCAACAAATAGAAGATTTACGTATGGATGGACCGGGTGGTACAGGACCAGATGTACTTACAATGCCTGGGGACCAAATTGGTACTGCGGTAACGGAAGGATTAATCAAAGAGTTAAATGTAGGTGAAGATGTTCAATCTATTTATACAGAAGTAGCTATGAAGTCGCAAATGGTAGATAACAAGGTGTATGGATTACCTAAAGCTGTAGAAACTACCATGCTTTATTACAATAAAGATTTAGTTTCTGATGCTGAGCTTCCAACCACTCTTGATGGATGGTATGAGTACTCTAAGAAGGTAACGGATGGAGAAAAATTTGGATTCCTTGCTTTGTTTGATCAAATCTACTATGCACAAAGCATTATGAGCGGGTATGGTGGATATATTTTCGGCACGGATGACAAAGGGAATTATGATCCTGCTGATATCGGATTAAACAACAAAGGTGCTCTTGAAGGGGCAGAGTATATTCAAAAGTTCTATAAAGAAGGTCTATTTCCAGCTGGAATCATCGGTGAACAAGGAATTAATGTGCTTGAGTCGTTATTTACGGAAGGAAAAGCAGCTGCTGTCATTTCAGGTCCTTGGAATATTGAGCCGTTTACAAAAGCAGGAATCAATTTTGGTGTAAGTAAATTACCTGAGCTTTCAAATGGTGAAAATATGAGTTCATTCGTTGGAGTGAAGAGCTATAACGTAAGCGCTTATAGTAAAAATGCTGAACTTGCTGAGAAGTTAGTTGTATTTTTAGCAAATGAAGAGAATTCAAAAGCTAGATATGAAGTAACAAAGGAAGTGCCTGCCGTACAAGCACTTGCTAATGACCCTGTTGTAGCAGAAAGTGAAGCAGCCCAAGCGGTAGCAGAGCAATCACAATTTGCTGAATTAACTCCAAACATTCCAGAAATGAACGAAGTTTGGACACCAACTGACTCTGCCCTACAAACAATCGCAACTGGTAAGGCTCAACCTAAAGAAGCATTGGAGCAAGCAGTTGAAACGATTAAAGGACAGATCGAAGCGAAACATGGTGGAAAATAATTTGTAAGTAAACAATGGTGTCAAACGTTCCTTATGTTTGACACCATTTATTATAAGGACGGAATCAATCACATGAACGTCTAATAAGAGGTGAAAAAAGTGCAACATCGCAAAACGGCTTTGCTTTTATCAATCATTCCAGGGCTTGGTCAATTTTACAATAAGCAGTGGATCAAAGGGCTTTTATTTCTACTTTTAGCGGTTTCGTTTTTTGCAGTATTTGGTGATTTGTTGAATATGGGCTTTTGGGGGCTTTTCACACTTGGAACGGAAGTGCCCAGAGATAACTCTATCTTTCTATTAGCTGAAGGGATTATTGCTGTCATTGTAACCATTTTTGGGCTTGCCTTTTACTATATCAATCTACGAGATGCTTATAAGAACGGTAATTTGAGAGATAAAAATCAGCGTCTGCATTCTCTTAAGGAAGACTATCGCAATTTAGTTGAGCAAGGCTATCCTTATGTCATCAGTGGACCATCACTCTTTATTTTAATATTTGCAGTTATCTTCCCAATTTTATTTAGTTTCGCATTAGCGTTTACGAATTATGATTTATACCACTCACCACCAGCTAATTTAGCTGATTGGGTCGGGTTAGAAACATTTTTTGAAATCTTCACCGTTGATATTTGGCGTTCTACCTTCTTTGATGTGTTGGCTTGGACGGTCATTTGGACGCTTGTGGCCTCTACCTTGCAGGTGAGCCTTGGTGTGTTTCTAGCGGTGTTAGTCAATCAGAAAGATGTGAAATTTACCAAGTTCTATCGAACGGTTCTTGTCCTTCCGTGGGCTGTCCCTGGGTTTGTAACGATATTAATATTTGCGGGATTATTTAATGATAGCTTTGGGGCAATCAATAACGATATATTGGCTGCTTTTGGAGTTCAGTCTTTTCCATGGCTGACAGATGAAAACTGGACACGAGTGGCTTTAATTCTTATGCAGGGATGGTTAGGTTTTCCTTATATTTTCTTAGTGACAACAGGTGTCCTCCAGTCTATTCCAGATGACCTTTATGAAGCAGCGACCATTGATGGAGCGTCTGTTTTTGCAAAGTTTCGTCATATTACAATGCCAATGATTTTAATTGCAATGGCTCCGATCATTATTACTCAATACACGTTTAACTTTAATAACTTTAATATCATTTATCTATTTAATGGTGGTGGACCAGCTGTTCCGGGATCGACGGCTGGCGGAACGGATATACTCGTTTCATGGATCTACAAATTAACAATGCAATCGAGTCAGTATTCACTAGCAGCTGCATTAACCATCTTGCTATCCGTGTTTGTTATTGCGATTGCACTATGGCAATTTAGACGTACGAATTCCTTTAAAGAGGGGGCTTAAAAGATGCTGAAAGATATGAAAAAACAAAAATTCTTTCGTCTCCTAATTACTCATTCGGTTTTAATTTTTATGACAGTGATCATTATTTATCCGCTAATTTGGACCGTTGGAGCGAGCTTTAATCCGGGGAACAGCTTGATAAGCACATCCATCATTCCTAAAAACCCTACGCTTGATCATTATCGTGAGTTGTTTGCAGGGAAAGAAAGCTTGCAATATGGCGGGTGGTACTTAAATTCCCTAAAAATAAGTGTTTTCACCATGATTGGGTCGGTTATAAGTGTTTCCTTTACGGCCTATGCATTTTCCCGCTTTCGCTTTAAGGGAAGGCAAAATGCATTAACCTTATTTCTTTTACTACAAATGATTCCTCAATTTTCTGCTCTTATTGCTCTATTTGTATTAGCACAAATACTAGGCATGATGAACAGTCATTGGCTATTAATCCTTTTATATATTGGTGGTCAAATTCCAATGAACACTTATTTGATGAAAGGGTACATGGACTCGATTCCAATGGACTTGGATGAAAGCGCGAAAATCGATGGAGCAAGTAACACAAGAATCTTTTTACAAATTATTATGCCTTTATCACGACCAATGATCGCGGTCGTAGCGATGAATGGTTTTACCGGGCCGCTGGGAGATTTCGTTTTATCATCGACCATATTACGAACACCTGAGGCTTACACCCTACCGATCGGATTGTATAACCTAGTCAATGATGTAATGGGGGCTAGCTACACTACCTTTGCGGCTGGAGCCATACTAATCAGTATTCCAATTGCGATTATATTCATTTTGCTTCAGAAGAACTTTGTATCAGGATTAACAGCTGGTGGAACGAAGGGTTGATTTCATAAAAAATCAATATTAGAAGGAGAAGACAATGAAAAATCATGATAAAACCTATACAACAAATGCCAAATTCATGCTTCATGGAGGAGACTATAATCCTGATCAATGGCTGGATCATCCAGAAATTTTAGCGGATGATATCAAGTTAATGAAGCTTTCCCATACCAATACCTTCTCAGTTGGAATCTTTGCTTGGAGTGCATTGGAGCCAGAGGAAGGCAAGTATCACTTTGAATGGTTAGATGAAATTTTTGATAATATTCACAGTATCGGTGGAAGAGTCATTTTAGCTACACCAAGTGGAGCACGTCCTGCTTGGATGTCGGAAAAGTATCCTGAGGTTCTTCGCGTAAATTCTTCTAGAGTGAAACAATTACATGGAGGAAGGCATAATCATTGTTTTACATCTCCTGTTTATCGTGAAAAAACACAGGAAATGAATCGCAAATTAGCGGAAAGATACGGCAGTCATCCGGCATTATTGATGTGGCATATCTCAAATGAGTACGGTGGAGAGTGTCACTGTGGTCAGTGTCAATCGGCTTTTAGAGATTGGATTAAAAACAAATATAGTCATGATCTGAAATCATTAAACGATGCATGGTGGGGACCGTTCTGGAGTCACACCTATAGTGATTGGTCTCAGGTTGAATCACCCTCTCCAATTGGGGAAAGTATGGTTCATGGCTTAAACCTAGATTGGCGACGTTTTGTTACCGATCAAACGATTTCTTTCTATGAAAATGAGATTGTTCCATTAAGAGAGCTTACGCCAGAGGTACCAATTACAACGAATTTTATGGCGGATACATTCGATTTAATTCCGTTTCAAGCACTTGATTATAGTAAGTTTGCGAAGCATGTGGATGTGGTTAGCTGGGACGCGTATCCAGCTTGGCATAATGACTGGGAAAGTACAGCGAATTTAGCCATGAAGGTTGGATTCATTAATGATCTTTATCGTAGTTTAAAACAACAACCATTCTTGCTAATGGAATCCACTCCAAGCTTGGTGAACTGGCATAGTGTGAATAAAGCCAAAAGACCAGGTATGCATCTTCTATCTTCCATGCAGATGGTTGCTCATGGTTCTGATAGTGTCATGTACTTCCAGTGGAGAAAATCACGTGGGTCGTCAGAAAAATTCCACGGTGCTGTGGTGGATCATGATAACAGTACAAACAACCGTGTTTTCCAAGAGGTAGCTCAAGTCGGAAAAACATTAGAAAATCTATCTGAAATAGTAGGAACGAATCGTCCAGCAGATGTTGCAATTCTTTACGATTGGGAAAGCAACTGGGCTCTCAATGATGCACAAGGATTTGGATTGGAAACCAAGCGCTATCCTCAAACCTTGCAACAGCACTACAAGGCTTTATGGGAAAAAGATATTCCAGTAGATGTGATAACAAAGGAACAAGACTTTTCATCTTATAAACTATTAATTGTCCCGATGCTTTATTTAATGAGTGAAGAAACCATTTCACGGTTAAAATCCTTTGTCGCAGCAGGCGGAACACTAGTCATGACCTATATTAGTGGCCTTGTAAATGAATTTGACCTAACGTACTTAGGTGGATGGCATAAAGACCTACAGGATATCTTTGGCTTAAAACCAGTCGAAACAGATACGTATTATCCAAAAGATCGAAATCATGTGGAGTATAACAATCGTACGTATGAATTAAAGGATTATGCTACGGTACTTGAACTAAACACTGCAACGGTAGAGGGTGTATACACAGATGACTTTTATGGAAATACACCTGCCGTAACTAGCCACAAATATGAAAAAGGAAATGCTTACTATATTGGTGGTCGATTAGAAGATCAGTTCCAAAGGGACTTTTATGAAGAAATAATCAAAGATTTGGCTCTAGAATCTGTGTCTTCAGTAAAACATGGAGAGGGGGTATCGGTACAAGTAAGAAATGCTCCGGAAAGTGACTACATTTTTGTTATGAATTTCACTGAAGAAAATCAAGCGGTTACCTTTGAGTTACCAGTAACAGATAAGATTACCGGTGAAGAATTGCTTGGGGAAGTAACGTTAGAGAAGTATGAAGTAAGAGTTGTTAAGAAAAAAAGAACGACGAATTAACGTGAATGCATGCATGGGTGGGACCGGGAACCCACCCATGTATTTGTGATTTGAATGGAAGCGTTTGCTGCTCGAATATACATCTTAGTATGATTTCCAATAATATAAGAAATTTACGATAAAGGTGAGGAGAGTATGAGAAATATAAAAAGGGTGTTCGCTAGATTATTAGCATTTACATTAATCATAAGTTCCGTGTTATTTCATCCTAGTGAAGGGGATGCGCAGGTAAATCTATTGAATAATAACGGATTTGAAACAAGCTTTTGGGATGATTCTTCTTGGACTGTTGAAACGACGAATTGGGATGGTCTCGATCTTCAGCATTTTACATACACGGATGATTCTTGGATGACTCCTGCTGAAGGAGAATATGCATTCAAATATTGGGTGAAAGACACAGCTACTGAGAATCAATCTTTTACTTTAAGTCAAGGTATTCAAAATTTACCTGCAGGTAGCTATGAGCTGTCTGTAAAAATGATGGGTGGAGCAAGTGCAGAATCAGGACAAGTGACATTGTTTGCTGGTGAGGAAAAAGGGGACATGCAGGCAACCACTGGTTATAACAATTGGGGAACCATCACTTTAAAGTTTGAGCTTGCAGAGAATACCTCACACCTACTGGTTGGAGCGACAGTTTCAGGAGCCCCAAAGGCTTGGGGATATTTAGATAGCTTTCAATTAACTTCTACAAGCTCTTCAGATATTCCAGAACCAGTTGCAAGTGATATTTTCGTAAAAAGAGTAGCTGGAATCGATGAAGATTTTATTAAAGGGGTAGACGTGTCGAGTATTATTGCCTTAGAAGACAGTGGAGTCAAATTTTATAATGAAGCAGGGAAAAAACAGGACATTTTTAAAACGTTACATGATGCAGGAGTAAATTATGTTCGTGTTCGAGTATGGAATGACCCTTACGATTCAAAAGGCCGTGGGTATGGCGGCGGTAATAATGATATAGAAAAGGCAATAGAAATTGGAAAAAGAGCAACCGCCAATGACATGAAACTGTTAGTAGACTTCCATTACTCAGACTTCTGGGCAGATCCAGCGAAACAGCAGGCACCGAAGGCTTGGAAGAACCTGAACTTAGAGGAAAAGAAAGTAGCACTCTATGAATATACAAAAGAGAGCTTACAAGCCATGATGGATGAAGGAATCGATATTGGAATGGTTCAAATCGGAAACGAAACCAATGGTGGTCTTGCGGGAGAGAAAACTTGGGGAGCGATGAGCCAATTATTCAATGCAGGCAGCAAAGCCGTAAGAGAACTTGATTCTAACATGTTAGTGGCCTTACACTTTACCAACCCAGAGTCTTCAGGTAGATACGCTTCTATCGCCAAAACACTTCAAGAAAATGAAGTGGACTATGATGTATTTGCAAGCTCCTACTATCCTTTCTGGCACGGAACTTTATCGAATTTGACTTCCGTTCTAAAGAATGTGGCGAATACGTACGGAAAGAAAGTAATGGTAGCGGAAACCTCTTATACTTATACAAAAGAGGATGGAGACGGTCATGGAAATACAGCACCAAAGGATTCAGGGCAAACATTAAATTACCCTATCACAGTACAAGGACAAGCGACAGCCGTTCGGGATGTAATGGAGGCGGTGGCTAATGTCGGGGAAGCAGGAGTGGGCGTTTTTTATTGGGAGCCTGCTTGGATACCTGCAGCTCCAGACAAAAAGCTAAAGAAAAACCAACAGTTATGGGAGAAATATGGATCGGGCTGGGCGACTAGCTTTGCGGCAGAATACGACCCGGAAGATGCGGGCCACTGGTATGGTGGAAGCGCAGTTGACAATCAAGCGCTGTTTGATTTTTATGGTCGTCCGTTATCCTCTCTAAATGTATTTAAATATGTTGATACAGGGTCAGTGGCACCTTTAAAAATTGACGAAATAAAGGATGTTTCACTAAGTGTCATTGCAGGTGAAGAGGTTACAATGCCAACAACGGTACTGGTTACCTACAATGATGGAAGTACAGGGTCTGTTCGTATCACTTGGGACGAAGAAGCAGTGCAACAGGCCATTAAGAATGGTGTTGGTACCTATGGACTTAACGGTAAAGTGGAAGGTGGAGGAACAGTCAAACTTCATCTTCAGATCAATCCTGAAAATTTTGTGATGAATTCAGGATTTGAGGAAAATGATCGAAGTATGTGGAACATCATATATAAGAATGGAACATCACCTCATACTGATTTTCAGAATAAGGCTGCTGATGCAAAGTCTGGGAATTACTCGCTTCATTTTTATTCTGGAGAAGAAGTAAATTTCACAGTAGAACAGACGATTACTGGGTTAGAGCCTGGATACTATAATCTTTCGATGTTTTTACAGGGTGGAGATGCCAATAATTCGGATATGTCTTTGTACGCATTCGCAGGGGGACAAGAATACAAAACGCAAACCTCTGTTAATGGCTGGGTGAACTGGAGTAATCCTTTAGTGCCTGATATTCTAGTGCTAGATGGAACCATTACTATCGGAGCTAGTATAAAAGCAGATGGAGGGGCATGGGGAAGTGTGGATGATTTTTACTTATACAAGGTAAAAAATAGTAACTAAACATTAACGTGTTTATGCTAAACGAGGTCTGACCTCCTTGATAGGGGGCAGACTTTGTTTCATTTTCTAATTTAATCCTTTCTTTTTATATAGGGATATGGAATGATAAATATATGAGATTAGCGAGATAGAGGTGATGATATGGCCACGATCAAAGATATTGCAGAAAAGGCCGGTGTATCCATTGCTACTGTTTCCCGTGTATTGAACTATGATTCTTCGCTTTCGGTTACGGATGAGACAAGAAAAAAGATATTTGAAGTCGCAGAAAAGCTCGAATATAAACGTCGGGTTGTACGAAAGTCAAGCCCTTCAAAGTTTGCGATTGTTCATTGGTATACAGAGAAAGAGGAACTCGAAGATTTATATTATATGTCAATACGGTTTGGAATAGAAACAAGATGTCAGCAGCTGGATACACAAATCGTAAAGTATTTTTACAATGATATTGAGGAGTTAAAGCAGGAAAATATTCAAGGAATTATCGCAGTAGGTAAGTTCAGTGAAAACCAAGTGCGAGCCCTAGCAGAGATTACCGAACACATCGTTTTAGTTGATCATAGTTTGATGGATGATTCGTATGATTCAGTTATAACTGACTTTGATAAGGCCACAAAGAAAATCGTTGATTACCTTTTAGATAAAGGACACACTTCTATCGGGTACATTGGTGGTCGGGAATACTATAGAGATCAATCAGGTGAAATCACAGACCTTCGGGAAAAGACATTTTATAGCTATATGAATGAGAAGGAATTATGGAAAGAACGCTTTATTTACACCGGATCATTTTCAGTGGACGACGGATATCGATTAATGAAACAAGCGATACTTGAGCATCAAGAAGCATTACCAACTGCCTTCTTTGCGGGAAATGACCTTCTTGCGATTGGAGCCCTAAGAGCATTACATGAAGAAAATATCGTGGTTCCAGACAGAGTTAATATCATTGGATTGAATGACATTAGTGTCTCAAAATATATTTATCCATCACTATCAACTTTAAAAGTTCATACCGAAATGATGGGAGAAGTAGCGGTTGATTTAGTCATGGAACGAGTAATGGGACGTAAAGTTTCCAAAAAGGTGCAACTGGGAACAGAGCTTATTATTCGTGACAGTAGTTATTAATGATAACCATAGCATATAGAAATATATAGTAAAACGAAATGGCATACGAAACAGTATGCCATTTTTCTTTTGAAAAAGGGTAATTGATAGCCAAAATGTCTGCAATCTAAAAATAGGTGCCGATTGAGGTGTCAAATGAACAATAACTCTATAGACATTTTCATTGATAAATTTATAAAAATACATTGGGTTCTCAACAAACTTAGCTTAAGAGGTAATGTAAAAAAATATATAATTAGGAATATATTTGAAACTATTAACCTAGGAATCCGTATTAAAATCCATCTACATAATTTATTAAGAATAAAGGGGATTCCGAGTGAATAAGAAAAAAACATTGTGGGCAAGTATAGGAGCTATTACTATCCTTATAATTTCAAAGCTGAAATGGATTTTTGTCTTTTTAAAGTTCTTTAAATTAACGACTGTTATTACTCTGTTAGTTTCGTTGTTAGCTTATGGACTAACATATGGATGGTTATTTGGGATTGCACTTATATATATTCTAATGATCCATGAAATGGGTCATGTTTGGGCAATGAAGAGGCTGAATATACCAACAAATGCAACCCTATTTATTCCTTTTATAGGAGCTTTAGCAAGGGGAAAAGAACAAGCTAAAAATGCCTACGACGATGCATATATTTCTTATATGGGTCCTGCCTTTGGATTTTTATCTGTGATCCCAGCGATTTTGCTTTATATTTTAACAGAAACCGAATTCTGGATGGTTATCGTATTGATTGGTTCTGTTGTCAATCTATTTAACTTAATTCCAATAACACCTTTTGATGGAGGACATATAGTTAAAATTATTAACTTCAAAATTGTGATGGTGGGCTTTGTTTTTGCTTTATCAGCTATGTTTTTTACAAGTTCTTACACATTTATTTTCTTTGTGTTTTTAGGGCTAATATATGCCATCGTTTTTTATATTGAAAGAAGAAATTTATCTGATAAAATCCGTAAATTAAATGAACTAAATGAATTTAATCAAAGCATTCGAAGTACTGAAGCTAATAAAGAGTCTATAGTGGAAATGCTGGAACAAAAGCGTGATAATTTTTCAAGTCTATTTGAAATACCTTTTGATGAGGCAATAAAAGTGATGAAAAAAGAGGAAAGTGAGAATTTACAAGAAGAGGTGGTAGAGATTTTTAACAAATACATTATAGAAAAAAGAATATATTTTGATTACCTGGAGAGTTTTTCAACCATTACAAAGAGAGAAAAATGGAAAATTACTCTGGTTTATATAGCCTTAATTCTTTTGTTAGTGACCACAACTTATTATGGATTTATTTCCATTGGACATGAAATAAAAAACATGAAATTTTAATTAATAGATTAATTAGAGAAAATAAAAAACAGTGGGAAACGAATGCTTCCCACTGTTTTTTGCTTTATTTAGCTGGTGTTGTTTTGATTAATCGTTTAAGGAGGAAGTTATTCTTGGACGATGAACTATGAATTTGTCCTTGACCTAAGAATGGGCAGCGTACAGCAGCGGAAAGAGCCTCCTGACTTTATAATTTCTGTTATATCAACTTCTATTACTTCAATGCCGCGGTCACGAAGCTGCTGATTTACATTTTTATTTACTGGCAAGCTCAAGACTCGCTTGTTTCCTATTCCAAGCACATTAGTCCCAAGCGTGAACTGTTCTTCATTAGATACTTCAATAAGTTCATATCTTGATCCGAATATGTCGAAATCTTCTTTTGTCAAAGCCTCCGGGAAGATAAGGGCTAGCTCTGGAGATATAACATTAAATACACAGTCTAAATGTAAATATTTGGCCTTGAACTGGATGGCTTTAATATCAAACTGGGGCAAAAGATGTTTTAAATGATCAACTGCCTGCTGGCTGGTCCGATCACTCAACCCAATGTACACGGTGTCTCTATCGATAATTACATCTCCGCCTTCAATCTGATCCCCGATAATATTATAGTAGGAGAATCCTTCATCCTCCAGCCACTGCTTTAATACATTATCTTCTCCCTGCCTAACATCACTAGCCATATCGGCTACAAACACAGTATGTCCGAGTGTAAATCCTATGTCCCTTGTAAAAACCTGTTCTGGGTATTTCTTATGGTAGGGAAGCAATATAACTTCAATTCCGTGATTCCGCATAGTTTGGACCATTTGATTATGCTGTTCTAATGCAGTCTCTATATGTATTCCTTCATTTTTAAAGTGCTTTTGGGTCTCATTAATTACATCCCTGATCGTCATGTACTGTGGCTGGCAGCAGATCACTCGTTTTAATTCATCGTATTCACTGAAACAGATCGTTTTATGTTCCATATTCGATTCTAATGTCATATTTAGGTCCTCCTATAACTTGATACAGTATCAATATTCCCTTAATAGGACGTAAAAATGATAAGAGAAGAACATGAAGTGTCGGTACTTTTGGCAACTTGTTATTTATGATAATAGTTTGTTAACATTTGCAAATAAAAGGGATGGTTCAGATGCTTTAGAATCAAGCAAGGAACCATCCCTTTTTTTATGCTTTAATGATCTGTTGTTTAACCGGAATATAGATATCCATTACTTTGTTCTCGGTCCTATGGCATCTTTCATCATATAGCTCAATATCCAGGACCCCAGCATGTTCATAACCGGACTGAGGGAACCATTCTGTGAACGCATAATTCCATGTAGACTGGATAGAACTGGTAAATGTTGCATCATCTGCTTTCGGTGTTGTAAACACGGCATATTGCATCTCTGGAAAACTTCTAGATACTAACCCTTTAGGTGCTGGAGTTCCTTCAGCTACTTCCATTCCAATTAAATATACAAACTCACCTGTTTCTGGGGAAAAATCAGTACAGATACCAAGCTCCTCTTTGCAGTTTAGGGGATTTGGAATGTTCTCATATAATTTCTTTTGAAGGTATAACTGCCAAAATTCGGGAATGTCTTTATTGTTTTGACCGTCTATATTTCTTGTTTTCAGTTCATATCCAATGATGTGAAATTTAGGTTTCGTGATTAATTTTGGTTCCATTATATGTCCTCCTTGGACGCTTATTTTATTAAGGTAGGCTTTTCCACGTAAGGGACCAGATAATGCATGCGCGGTTCGATATTGATTAGGTGAAACTCCATAAAACTTTTTAAAAGCCCGGTTGAATGACTCATGGTATTGAAAACCGACATCCATTGCAATATCAATCACCTTTACATCCGAATAGAAAAGTCGTTCTGCTGCACGTGTAAGACGTCTTTTTCTCACATAATCCATGACCGATTCTCCGACCAGGGCTTGGAATACACGATGATAATGAAAAGGAGAAAAGCATGCAATTTCTGCTAGTGTTTCGAGTGTAATGGTTTCTTGCAGGTTATCTTCAATGTAATCTAGCGTTCGACTGATACAAACTACATAATCCATTCCCTTCACCTCCTTATAGCCAATATAACAGTACACAGATATTCGTTCTTAACATTATTTGCTATTTTTATCATACAGTGACAAAGCAGAGATTTGGTAGATAACTGTTGAATTTACCTATTTAGGAGTTTGTAAATTTACTTTTATTATGTATCCTTTCAAATTACTTGAAAGGATTTTTTTAATTGCTCTGACATCGCTAATAAAACTTTTACTAAAACATTGACTAAAATTTACTTAAAGAATAAAATAGTTAGTGTAGACGTTTTCATTTACCTGAAATTTAAATCATCGTGAAAGATATTCATTAGATTTTTACCAGAAGAAGCGGAAGGATGATAACCATGGATAAACAGGGATTATTTAAGAAGTTTGTAGAGATTTTTAACGTAGAAGATCAGGTTCGACTCTTTTTTTCACCAGGGAGAATTAACCTCATTGGGGAACACACGGATTACAATGGAGGGAATGTGTTTCCAGCTGCTATTACTTTTGGAACGTACGGAGTAGTAAGGGAAAGGGAAGACCGTTTGGTTCGTATGTATTCAGAGAACTTTCCAGGCAAAGGGATCATTGAATTTTCACTAGATTCCCTGGAATATGATGCCGCTCATAATTGGGCAAACTATCCAAAAGGTATGATTCGATACGTTCAGGAAAGTTTCGGAATTCTGCCAAACGGATTTGACCTTTTAATCAACGGGAACATTCCAAATGGAGCGGGTCTATCATCTTCTGCCTCACTGGAAATGTTAATGGGTGTCATACTTGATGAGGTATACGATCTGAAAATTGACAGAGTAGAGCTTGTAAAGTTAGGACAGAAGGTAGAAAACAAGTTTATTGGTGTAAACAGTGGCATCATGGATCAGTTTGCAATTGGCATGGGGAAGGAAAACTGTGGAATTTTATTAGATTGCCAGACACTTACTTACGAATATGCTCCTCTTAATCTAGAAAACCACAAAATTATTATTATGAATACGAATAAGCGTCGGGAGTTAGCTGACTCGAAGTACAATGAGCGCCGAGCACAATGTGAAGAAGCCCTTGGCCGTTTACAAGCTAAATTGGATATCGAGGCATTAGGTAGTATAACGGAAGAGCAATTTGAGGCCAATCGTACGTTGATTGGGGATGAACTCCTAGAAAAACGAGCTAAGCATGCCGTGTATGAAAATGGCCGTACGATTAAGGCTTTGAAAGCTCTAAAAGAAGGAAACCTTGCTTACTTTGGAGAACTGATGAATGCTTCTCATACTTCTCTTAAAGATGATTACGAAGTAACAGGTATTGAACTGGATACACTTGTAAGTGCGGCTTGGAGCCAAAAAGGGACAGTAGGTGCACGAATGACGGGGGCTGGGTTTGGAGGCTGTGCCATTGCTCTAGTAGAAAAGAATTACGTTGATTTATTTATTAAAGAAGTCGGTGAAAGCTATAAAGAAAAAATTGGATATGAAGCAACCTTTTATGTAGCAAGTATTGGGGACGGAACGAAAGAGCTTAAGGGAGAGTTGATACGATGAGCGTATTAGTATTAGGTGGGGCAGGATATATTGGTTCGCACGCTGTATATCAGCTAATCGATCAAGGATACAAGGTGGTTGTTATTGATAATCTCCAAACAGGGCATGAACAGGCCATCCATCCTCAAGCCACTTTTTATAAAGGTGATATAAGAGAAAGAGAGTTTTTAACCTCCGTTTTTCAAAAGGAAAAAATTGAAGGGGTTCTCCATTTTGCAGCCAATTCCCTTGTTGGTGAATCTATGGAAAAGCCACTTATGTATTTTGATAATAATGTGTATGGGACGCAAGTGTTACTTGAAGTAATGAATGAGTTTGATGTGAAAAATATTGTCTTCTCATCGACTGCAGCCACGTATGGTGATCAAAAAATTATGCCGATTACCGAGGATACTCCAACACTTCCGACCAATGCATATGGAGAGACGAAATTAACGATGGAAAAAATGCTGAAATGGTGTAGCGGTGCTTACGGAATGAAGTATGTTGCGCTTCGCTACTTTAATGTAGCAGGTGCTAGACCTACTGGAGAAGTGGGAGAGGATCACACACCAGAAACTCATTTGATTCCGTTAGTGTTACAAGTGGCTCTTGAACAAAGAGAGTTCATCTCTGTGTTCGGGGATGACTACGATACGCCAGACGGAACTTGCATCCGTGATTATGTACATGTAGAGGATTTAATTGCCGCACATATTCTCGCTTTAAAGTATTTAGAAAATGGTGGAGAGAGCAATGTGTTCAATCTTGGTAGTAACCAAGGATTCTCCGTGTTGGAAATTATCGAGACAGCAAGGAAAATCACGGGGCATAGCATACCTGAAAAAATCGTGGCAAGAAGAGCAGGAGATCCAGCAAAGTTAATTGCTTCATCTCAAAAAGCAAAACAGGTACTCGGTTGGAGTCCTAAGCGAACGATTATTGAACAAATTATTGAGGACGCATGGATCTGGCATCAGTCACATCCAAATGGGTACGAAAAGTAATGGAAGGAGAAACACTCCATGGAAATCTATGATTTGATTCAATCACTACTTGACCAATCAATGGAATGTGAAATGATTGAACGGGAAGATGAAATATATGCAAGAAACCAGCTGATGTCACTTTTACAACTAGCTGATTACCCTGAGAAAATGGAAGGGGTAAAGGGAGCAAGCATACCAGATGTGTTAGAGCAAATCGTTCAGTATGCTTTTGAAAAAGGGATTGTTGGAATCCTGGATGCGGATAAAGAAATCTTTTCAAGCAAGCTCATGAATGTTTTAGTACAAAGACCTTCGGATGTGAATCGTCGTTTTTACCGTCACTATGAAAAAGATCCAATATGTGCAACAGAGTACTTTTACCATTTGAGTCAAAATAGCAATTATATACAAACAAAAAGTATTGCTAAGAATATTAGTTATAAAACAGATACTCCATACGGAGAACTAGATATTACCATCAATCTATCGAAGCCAGAAAAGGATCCGAAGCAAATAGCTTTGGAAAAAGAGAAAAAGCAGGATGTTCAATATCCTAAATGTCTCCTATGTGAAGAGAACGAGGGCTACGTGGGACGAGTCGGTCACCCAGCTCGCTCCAATCATCGAATGATTCGACTAGAACTAGAGGATGAGCCATGGTATCTTCAGTATTCTCCATATGTGTATTATAACGAACATTGTATTGTCCTCTCAAAAGAGCATCGTGATATGAAAATATCTCGTAAAGGATTTGAAAGATTA